>JAFDCJ010000191.1 GCA_019312835.1 Deltaproteobacteria bacterium | reverse complement strand
GTATATCATATGGAGCACACATTGCACATGCCCGAAAAGGACTTCAAAGATAAATTGAAGTGGCTGATGCTTTTTCGGGTGCTTTTTTCAACCCTGCTGCTCGGTTCGTCCATCGTCCTGCAACTCGGTGATTCACCGCCGCCCATCGGCCCACCTCTAAAATTTCTATATGGTCTTATAGCAGCCATTTTTTTTCTCTCGATTATTTATGCCCTGCTGCTCGACCGTGTCAAAAAACCCATTTTGTTTGCCTACGTCCAGATTCTGGTCGATACGCTAGTCGTCACCGTGATTTTGTTTGCTACCGGAAGCTTTTCAAGTATTTTCTCGTTTCTGTATCTGGTTGTCATCATCTATTCCAGCATACTGCTGTCGATCCGTGGAACGTTAATTATTGCGGCGATTTGCAGCATCCAGTTCGGGATCATGGTGGATTTCGAATATTATGGCGTGATCTATCCTTTTGTTGCTGACGAGGCCATGCTGGCCTCGTACCACCCATGGAATCAGGTCCTTTACAAAATTTTGATTACCATGACGGCCTGTTTCGCAGTTGCCTTTTTAAGCAGCTTTTTGTCGGAACAGGTTCGAAGTACCCGCAAAGAACTGCGGGATATGGAAAATCACGTAAAGCGGGTTGAGAAAATGGCCGCTGTCGGTGAAATGGCCGCCGGCCTGGCCCATGAGATAAAAAATACCCTGGCCTCCCTGACCGGATCCATCCAGCTTCTCAAAGAGGATATCCAATATGATCCTGATCATGACAGGCTCATGCAGATTATTTTGCGTGAGGCCGATCGGCTGAGTTCACTGGCCAATAATTTTCTGCTGTATGCCCGCCCCCCGGCTGGGAAAATTGAGTCCATCGAGCTCGAAAAAGTAATAATTGAAACCGCCGAGCTGTTTGAGAAAGACGCGTCCAATGACGGCCGCATCACGACCACCAAGAAACTTCAACCCAACATCTGGGTTTCAATGGACCCTGTGCACCTGCGCCAGATTCTCTGGAACCTTTTGTTAAATGCATCCGAAGCCATCGAGGGGCAAGGTGTGATCGATATTGAAATGTATGAGCTAAAAAGCAAGCGTGCCTGCATCAAAATTTCCGATAACGGTTGCGGCATGTCCGCCGAGGAGCTTAAATCCATATTCGATCCCTTCTTCACCACCAAACCCAGCGGCACGGGTCTCGGGCTTTCCATTGTGCATCGTATCCTTGAGGCGTATGACTTCTGGCTGAATGTCGAAAGTGAAGTCAACAAGGGAACCACCCTAACCATTCATTTCAAGCAAATGGATCCCCCCGTCTAGTCCCTGCTATACTTTCCAGGGGAACGTCATAAATGGTAAGAAACAGTTGCTATTCTGAAAAGACATACAATTAACTTATCAATTGACCGCAGCCGGGCAACCCTGGAACATTACCTTGACAGTAACCAGCAAATACGCTATCTAGGACGATTTTGAATCCATAATCCGGCAGCCGCATCCGAGTTGAAAACGAATACATAAATAGATGATCCTATGGAAAAAACGAGCGATTTGCTGCAAAAACGAAAAGAAAAAATTGATGAATTGAAAAGGAATCAGGTCAACCTTTTTCCCAATGGTTATATTGTGTCACACACGGTGCGCGATATTCAAGCCGCTGTTGATGAATCACCGGAGACCCTGGGCGAGGACGAACCGGTATTCGTTACCGCCGGCCGCATGATGGCCATCAACAGTTTCGGGAAAAGCGCTTTTATCCGTTTCAGGGACCGCACCGGACAATTTCAGGCTTATATCAGAAAAGACCGTATCGGGGACGAAGCCTATCAGCTTTTCAAACAGCTCGATATCGGCGATTTTGTTGGCCTGAAAGGCGGGCTGTTTCAGACCCGAACCGGTGAGTGGACCCTGCTGGCCCGTGAGCTGAATCTGCTGTGCAAGGCCACCCGTCCCTTGCCGGAGAAATTCCATGGTTTGCGTGATCCGGAAAAGCGCTATCGCCAGCGCTACGTCGATCTGATGATGAATGCCGATGTGCGGGAAATCTTCTTGAAACGTAGCCAGATTATTCAACAGATCCGCAATTTTTTTATCCAGCGTGATTTTCTGGAAGTTGAAACACCCATGATGCAGCCCATTCCAGGAGGGGCGGAAGCCACCCCGTTTAAAACCTACCACAATGCGCTAGGGATGGATCTCTTCCTGCGAATTGCGCCGGAATTATATTTAAAGCGCCTGGTGGTTGGTGGATTGGAGCGGGTCTTCGAGATTAATCGTAATTTTAGAAATGAAGGGGTTTCCACCCAGCACAATCCTGAGTTTACCATGCTCGAATTTTATCAGGCCTATGCCACCGACAAGGATCTGATGGAATTGACCGAACAGCTGGTTGCCGAAGTCGCTCGGGCGGTAAACGGGTCGGCCAGCCTCAACTACCAGGGGCAGGACATCGATCTGTCGGGTAAATGGCGCCGTCTGACACTATTTGCCGCTCTGGAGGAACTCGGCGGCATTCAGCCGGATTATCTGAAGGATAAAGAGAAGCTTCTCAAAATCGCCGCGGATAAAGGGGTTCAAGTTACCAAGACCGGGCAGGTGGGTAAGGTGGTCACAAAATTATTTGACACCCTGGTTGAACCCAAATTGATTCAACCCACATTTATTACCGATTATCCTGCCGAAGTCTCCCCCTTGTCCCGGCGCAGTGATCAGAACCCGGACCTGACTGAAAGATTTGAACTTTTCATTGCCGGACGCGAGATAGCCAACGGATTCTCCGAGCTCAATGATCCGGTGGATCAGCACGAGCGCTTTCGCCAGCAGGTTGAAGGGCGCCAGGCCGGTGATGAAGAGGCGCATCGAATGGATAACGACTATATTGAAGCGCTGGAGTACGGCATGCCGCCGACTGCCGGCGAGGGCATCGGCATTGACCGGTTGGTGATGCTGCTAACCAATGCGGCTTCAATTCGTGAAGTCATCCTCTTTCCGCATATGAAGCACCGTGGAGGTGTTACAGGAGCTTAGACCAATAACCAATAACCAATAACGAATAACCAATATTTCCATGGGCTTTGAACTATTCATCGGCAGCCGCTACCTGAGGGCCAAACAAAAGCAAGCTTTCATTTCTCTGATTACCATCCTTTCAATTGCCGGGGTGGCCGTGGGGGTGATGGCCCTGATCGTTGTCATAGCAGTGATGGCAGGATTTGAGGCCGATTTAAAGAGTCGAATTCTCGGCGGGCAACCCCAGGTAATCCTCAAACGTCACGGCGGCGCGTTTTCAGACTACCGCAACGTGCTCACAGAAGTCGAACAGATCGACGGCGTCGAGGCTGCCACACCATTTATCCTGTCTCAAGTTATGCTGCGCGCAAGGGGAGGGGCTACCGGTGCGGTGTTGCGAGGCATCGAACCCAAATCAGCCGGTCGGGTTATGACCACCCTGCAGCAGGTGAATCTGCCGGATCCGGCGCCCGCCGGTGCTTCCCAAAACCCTGCCGACGCCATTCCCGGGATTGTTCTAGGACGCGAATTGGCCCGAAATCTCGGGGTTATTGAGGACGATGTCATCTATCTGATATCCCCCCGGGGGATGTTGTCTCCCATCGGTCATGTGCCGGCAATGAAACAGTTTCGCGTAACCGGTTTCTTCGAGTCCGGTATGTATGACTATGACCAGACCTTTGCTTATATCAATATAAAGGATGCCCAGAAGTTGATGCGCATGGACAATTCCGTCAGTGGACTGGATATCCGCGTCACCAACATCTATGAGGCACGCACGGTGGCCCAGAAAATAACATCCAAGCTGAAGTTTCCCTACTGGGCGATGGACTGGATGCAGATGAACCGTAACCTGTTTAAAGCCCTTAAGCTGGAAAGGAGGGTCATGTTTATTATTTTGACTCTCATCATTTTAGTGGCGGCCTTTAACATTGCCAGCAGCCTGATCATGATGGTCATGGGAAAAACCCGGGACATTGCCATTCTCAAGGCTATGGGGGCTACCGAGCGCAGCATTCGAAAAATATTCGTCTTCAACGGCATGGTCATCGGCGCCTTCGGCACAGCGTTGGGTCTGGTTCTGGGGCTTATTCTCTGTTTTCTGCTCAAACACATTGATGTTCATGAACTGGCCGGCGATATCTATTATTTTACGACCTCACTGCCGGTAAAGCTTGAATTTATAAATGTCGCATCGATAATTGCGGCGGCCTTGCTGATATGTTTTCTGGCCACCATTTATCCGGCGCGGCAGGCATCCAAACTAAACCCCGTCGATGCCATCCGCTACGGATAGAATTTTCCACATTGAGCGGGAAACGCTCAATGTGGAGTTAATCCTTATTCGGATCCAGTGACATCTCTTTTTTATTCTGAGATGGGTAGATATACAAACGGGATACATTCGTTATAAATTATTAACTAATAACGAATAACAAGTAACTCCCAATTGGCATCTGTTCCAATTGGGAAGCCAGGTAGCACATGCTTAACGAGAATCAGGAAAAACGACCCGAACCGATTCAGCCTGTCATCGCGGTTCGCAATTTGAGCAAAAGTTATTCCAACGGTGTGATCCGCATCGATGTCCTAAAAGAGCTCAATTTTGATTTATCCAACGGTGAAACGGTTGCCATTGTAGGCGCTTCGGGGATTGGCAAATCAACCTTGCTGCATATCATCGGAACCCTGGACCGGCCCGACAGCGGCAATTTGCTGTTTAAGGGTGATGATGTATTTTTATATGACGATCATAGGCTGGCCCGTTTCCGTAATGAATCCGTGGGGTTTGTCTTTCAATTTCACCATTTGCTGCCCGAGTTCAGCGCCCTTGAAAACACCATGATGCCGGCGCTGATTCGGGGAACCGGGAAATCGCCGGCGGCCCGGGCAGCAGAGGAAGTTCTTGTCAGGGTCGGTTTGAAGGACAGATTAAATTATCGCGTTGGAAAATTGTCGGGGGGAGAACAGCAGCGGGTGGCCCTTGCCAGGGCACTGGTCTTAAAGCCGCTGATTCTGCTAGCTGACGAACCTACCGGAAATCTGGATAAGGCCAACAGCGAACGCATTCACGCGCTGCTAATGGAGCTGAATCAGGAATTTTCGATGACGCTGGTTGTGGTAACCCACAATACGGAACTGGCCGCATGCATGTCCCGCCGTGTCACGATTGTTGAGGGAAAATTGGTCGCCACGCCCTGACGGTCGACCGGCATGTCATTTGGCACCGTCGAAAATGCTGCATTTCGCAGTCCGTCTGCTGGTCGAATAGAATTATATGAAAAATCGCGCATACCCGCTTCTTTTAATCATCATGTTATGTATAGCTGATGCCGCCCTTGCACAGCAGCCGGTGCGCGTAGCCATACTGCCCCTTGAAGTATTTGCCCAGCAAGACACGTCCTATTTAAAACAGCAAATTCCCGAGGCTATGAAAACCCAGCTGGAGCAACAAGGCGCCCGGGTAATCGTTTTGGATCAAGCGTCCCTGACTTCCCGCGGCATGCGGATGGATAGCGTCGCTGCGATACGCCAAATCGGTCTCGAAACCGGAGACAGCTATGTCATCTGGGGAGGCCTGACGTGGTTCGGGCAGAATTTCAGCCTGGATATGCAAATGCTGCCCCCGGGCGGGGTTCAAAATCCACTTGCGTTTTCAGCTGAGGGTGCCGGTGTCGAAAATCTGCCCGCCACTGTCCAGGCACTGGTCCAGAAAATGTCCCTCAAACTGTTTAAACGGGAAACGATTGTTGAGATTCAGATTAAGGGCAACCAGCGTATTGAAGAGGATGCCGTCCGGAGAATTTTGAAACTAAAGAAAGGGGATATCTATAATCCCAAAGATATATCCGATGAATTAAAATCCGTTTATGCCATGGGGTATTTTGATGATGTGCGCGTTGATGCAAAAACAGTTGCCGATGGAAAAATTATTATCATCACGCTTAAAGAAAAACCGACCGTGAGATCCATTTTGGTTGAAGGCAATACCTGGGTTTATGATGACGAAAAAATAAAAGAAAATCTTACGCTGCGCAAGGGATCCATCCTCAATATCAACACCCTTCAAAGCGACATGCGGCGGATTGAAGAACTGTATAAAGAGAAAAACTTTTACAATGTCAAAGTCAAATTTAATGTCTATCCGCGCAAAGAAAATCAGGCGGATATTGAATATGAGATCGATGAGGGCCAAAAATTTCTGATTCAGAAAATTGAATTTGTCGGCAACAGTGCCTACTCGGACGACGACCTGAAAGATGAGATGGACACCTCCGAAGAAAATATGTTTTCCTGGCTCACTTCAGCCGGCGAACTTAACGAAGAAAACCTCGGCCGGGACATCGCCAAACTGACCGCTTTTTATCACAATAATGGCTATGTCATGGCCAGGGTGGGCGAGCCGGAAATCAAGTTCGAGGAAAGCGGCATCGTCATAACCGTCCGGGTTGTCGAGGGCGCCCAATTCAAGGTTGGTGAAGTGAATTTGGCCGGGGACTTGATCATTCCGGCCGAACAACTGATGGAGAAGATAAAAATTGTTGAGCATGAGTATTTCAACCGCGATGCGTTGCGCCTGGACGTGATTACGCTGTCGGATATATATGCCGATGAAGGCTATGCCAATGTCGATATCGCCCCGCGCATAAAGCAGGATAATGAAAATTCAGTTGTGCACATTACTCTCGAGATTGCCAAGGGCCAACAGGTTTATTTTGAGGATATCACCATCAGCGGCAACTCCAGGACCCGTGACAAGGTTATCCGGCGGGAATTGCAAGTTTATGAGCAAGAACTTTACGGCGGCAAGAGATTAAAGCGCAGTATTCGAAACCTGTATCGACTTGATTATTTCGAGGACGTCAAAGTCGACACCGTTAAAGGCAGCGCTGAAGATAAAATGAAGCTGCGCATCAACGTGAAGGAGAAAAATACCGGCGCATTTGCTTTCGGTGGCGGCTATGGGAACGTTGAAAGCTTTTTTGCCACGGCCTCCATATCCGACCGGAACCTGGCCGGACGCGGCCAGACCCTGTCATTAAAGGCGAACTTGGGATCCACAACCACCAGATATACGTTGGGTTTTACAGAACCGTGGTTATTTGATATTCCATTGGTAGCCGGAGCGGATATCTATAACTGGCAATATAGATTCTCAACATACGATAAAAACAGCATCGGCACCAACCTGCGACTTGGTTATCCGCTGATTGATTATAGTCGCATATTGCTGACCTATACCTATGATATTGCGGACATTAAAAACGTCGATGACGACGCAGCTGATTCGATCAAACGGGATGAAGGGAAAAATATCAAAAGCAGTCTCTCCCCGAGCATAAAGTATGACTCCAGAAATGACGCCTTTCATCCAACCGAGGGATCGATGCATTCGGTAACCTATGAATTTGCCGGGCTGGGGGGAACGATTGGATTTAACAAGGTCATCGGCGAGACTGCCTGGTATTTGCCGTTTTATAAAAAGATCGTTGGCGTTTTACACGGCAGGACCGGTTATGTAAAGGAACTGGAGGGGAAGAGACTGCCGGATTATGAAAAGTTTTATATGGTGGGCCTCAATGGGTTGCGGGGGTTTGAACGTGACGACCTGAGCCCGCGGGATGAAAATGGCTCTGAAATCGGTGCCACCAAATATGTGGTGGGAAACCTCGAAATCCGATTTCCGCTATTTGAGCAAGCCGGTCTGTATGGCTTTGGTTTTTTCGACACCGGGAATGGCTGGGCCGAAGGTGACGATCCGCAGATCAATGACCTGCGCGAAAGCGCCGGCGTCGGCTTTCGATGGCGCTCACCCATGGGCCCGATTAGCCTGGCGTATGGTTGGATCCTTGATCCAAAATCAACCGACCACGGCCCCGGTGGATGGGAATTCTCCATGGCCTCGGCTTTTTAGGCGCCGGTCCTTGCTTAAAGCGGAATATGTCATTGAAATTGAACGAGCCCAGAAGGGATCCCCGGGATTCGGATCCATGGCTCTAAACAAGGGGGAAAATAATGAGAGCTTACAAAGTTGCCCGAATCATCTGTATTTTTTCAATATTCATGCTGTGCAGCCATTTTGCACTGGCCGCCGATGTCGCCAAGATAGGTGTCATCGATTTTCAAAAGATTCTGGAAACATCCGCGGCCGGAAAAGCCATTCAAGCTGAGCTCAAGTCGAAGAATGAAATGATGGCTGCCGATTTACAGAAAAAAGGCACGGAAATCGAAAATATCAGCAAACGGCTTGAACGCGAGTCCATGGTGATGAGCAAGGAAATGCGCGAAGAAAAAGAACGGGAACAGCGCATCAAGGTCAATGATTTTAAATCGCTGCAAAAAAAGTATCGTGCCGAGTTGCAGAAGCTCCAGGTGGAACTAATGCAGAAACTGCAGACCGATCTAAATGCCGTCACCGCTGAAATCGGCAAAAAGGAAGGCTATCTCCTGATCATGGATAAGCGCGGTGTCGTATACGCACCGACCTCGGTGGATTTAACCGACAAAATCATCCAGAGGCTCAATGAAAATAAATAAGCTGAAACCCTATCACAATTCATAGCACTTACACCTGTATTACAACGACGGTTATGAAAATATCATTATCTCAAATTGCAGCGCTGGTGCAGGGCAACATCATCGGCGACGGTGAAGAAAAGATCAGGGGTGCCGCTCCCTTTGAGCTGGCCGGAGAAGGACAAATTACGGTGGCGGGCAATGCTAAATTTCTAAAAAAGATCGGCAACTGCGCCGCTGCTGCGATCATCGTCCCCCTGGATTTTGAAACCGATACGCACAACCTGCTGCAGGTGGACAACCCCATGGTGGCTTTTGCCAAAATCATGCAATATTTTCACCCGACCATCCAGCCCGCCACGGGGATAGATGCCGGAGCCGCTGTCGGTGAGGATTTTAAGTGCGGCCAAAACGTCACGGTCGGCCCGCAGGTTGCCATCGGCCGGCAGGTGACGGTTGGTGATCGGGTCTGGATTCAGCCCGGTGCTGTTGTCGGAGACGAGGTGGTGATTGGTGATGACGTCATCATCTACCCCAATGTAACCATACAGGCGCGCTGCATTGTCGGCAACCGTGTGATCATACACGCCGGGGCGGTCATCGGCAGTGACGGGTTCGGGTTTGCGCCTGACGGCAAATGTTACCATAAAATCCCACATACCGGTATTGTTCACATCGATGACGATGTCGAAATAGGGGCCAATAACACCATTGACAGGGGGACCTTTGGCAAAACGTATATCGGCCGCGGGGTCAAAACCGACAATCTGGTCCACATCGCCCACAATGTCAGCGTCGGGGAAAATACGGTTCTGGTTGCCCAGGTCGGCATATCCGGCAGCGTGACGATCGGCAAGAATGCCATTCTGGCCGGTCAGGCCGGTGTCGCCGGCCATTTGACAATTGGGGACGGGGCCACCGTCGGCCCCAAGACGGGTGTCGGAAAACCGGTGCCCGACGGCCAGATTGTGTCTGCCGGCATTCCCGAGATGCCCCATCGATTGTGGCTGCGGGTTGTACGGATGATACCGAAATTGCCCGAAATCGGCAAAAGGCTGGCGGAGTTGGAGAAAAAGTTTAAACGCCTGGAAGAGGAAACGGAATAGCACGATGGGAAACCAGTATGATATTCAAAAAATTCTAGAGTTGTTGCCCCACCGATATCCCTTTTTGCTGGTTGATCGGGTCATCGAGCTGGTACCCGATGACAGGATCACTGCCCTTAAAAATGTTACGATTAATGAACCTTTCTTCCCGGGACACTTCCCGGGCCAACCGGTCATGCCGGGTGTGCTTATTATCGAGGCCATGGCCCAGGCCGGGGGACTGTTGGCCTTTGAGTCCGGCTCGGGCAGCAATCGCGGGAAGCTCATCTATTTTATGGGCATGGATAAAGTCCGGTTTCGCAAACCTGTAATTCCAGGCGACCAGTTGATTTTCGAGGCTAAAATTTTAAAGTGGCGGTCCAAGGTGGCCAAAATGTCCGGGACCGCTCTCGTTGATAACCAGTTAGTCGCTGAAGCCGAGCTGATGGCTTCTTTTGGAGAGCGTAAATGATACATCCGACTGCCATTATCGATCCGAAAGCCGAAATTGATACCAATGTTGAAATCGGACCCTATACCGTTATCGCCCCTGATGTTTCCATAGGATCGGGAACGGTGATCGGTCCGCATGTCACCGTGGCGCCCTATGTGTCCATTGGACCGGATTGCCGGATTTATCAATTTGCCTCGGTCGGCGCCGAACCCCAGGCCGTTAAGTTCAAGGGGGAGAAGACCTATGTCAAGATCGACCGCGGAACAGTTGTGAGGGAGTTTGTCACCATTAACCGCGGGACCGCCTTTGGCACCGGGGTAACCGAAATCGGTGAAAATAATTTGTTAATGGCCTATTGCCACGTCGCCCATGACTGCAAGACGGGCCGTGATGTTATCCTGGCCAACAATGCAACTTTAGCCGGTCATATCGTAATAGGGGATTATGTAACCGTCGGAGGTCTGGTCGCTATTCATCAATTTGTGAGAATCGGCGAGTACGCCTATGTCGGCGGCAAATCCGCGGTGCCCAAGGATATTCCTCCCTATGTCATTGCCTCCGGCGACCGGGCCAAACTGTATGGCCTCAACCGGATCGGATTGCAGCGGCATGGTTTTTCCAAATCAACCATAGCCGCCTTAAAAAAGGTTTACCGAATTTTGTTCCGTTACGGGATGACCCTTAATGAAGCGATTGAAAGGGCCCTGGCGGAGGTCGAACATTTGCCGGAAGTGAACAATCTGATTAACTTCATCAAATCCTCCGAGCGGGGGATTACGCGGTAATGGCCCCTTTGGCGGTTAGTAATTGTCCAAACCGTTTTTATTTGTGCTGCTTGATATAAGTTGCGGCCTGATCAGGTTTCAAGGGCCAAGGTTCAGGGTTCAGCGTTCAAAGGTTGAAGGAATTGCGACGTTATCCGCTTACCCCATCAACCCTGAACGCTGAACCTGGGGACTTTTTATTATAAAACCTCTTTTTGGGGAAACCTCAGTTCCCCGTGATACCACATCGGAGCGAAACGCAAATGAACAAAGTGCGTGTAGGGGTGATCGGTGTCGGGTACCTTGGCATGTTTCACGCTGAAAAATATTCCCGCATGGATAATGTCCAACTGATCGGCGTGGTCGACTCCAACCAGGACCGGGCCAAAGAGGTCGCGGCCAAGTTCGATACCCGCGCATTCACCGATTATCGCGAACTTTTCGGTCAAACCGATGCCGTCAGCATAGCCGTTCCAACAGAGAGTCATTTTTCAGTGGGCGCCGACTGTATGAACCATGACCTGGATGTGCTGATTGAAAAGCCCATGACGGCGACACTTGAGCAGGCTGATGAGTTGATCAGTATTGCCAAGTCCAGGAATCGGGTTATGCAGATCGGCCACCTGGAGCGGTTTAATCCGGCGGTGCTCGCCCTGGAAGATATTGTCCGGAAACCCATGTTCATAGAAGCCCATCGCTTGGGCATTTTCAAGAACCGCAGCACCGACGTCAGTGTGGTACTTGACCTGATGATCCATGATATCGATATTATTATGAACATTGTCCAGTCCGAGATCAAAAACATCCACGCGGCCGGGGCCCCTGTCATTTGTGAGCATGCCGACATTGCCAATGTGCGTCTGGAATTTGCCAGCGGATGCGTGGCCAATGTGACCGCCAGTCGGATTTCGACAAAAAATCAGCGCAAAATCAGGTTGTTCCAGAAAGATGCTTATGTCTCCGTTGATTTTACCAGTCGGGAAATCACCATCATTCGTCGCGACGACAGCACGGACTGCACCGATAATCTGATACCCGGAATGGATATCCAAAAGCTTTCTTTTCCCACAACGGATGTATTGGAAGATGAGCTCGTATCCTACATACAAGCGGTCACCGCCCGCAGGACGCCGGTGGTTTCGGGAATCGCCGGACGCAGAGCTCTGCAGGTTGCCATAACCATTACCGATCAGATTAACACGGCCATTCAACCCTATATCAGTTAAGTCCACCGGAAGTAAGGATCTATGATTCCTGCCAACCATCAAGCCTGTGTAGCGATTATAGCCGGCGAGGCATCCGGCGACCAGCATGGGGCCAAACTGATTACAGCCATGCAAAAAAAGAATCCGGCATTGTTTTTTTGCGGAATTGGCGGCCCCGCCATGAAGCAGGCTGGTGTTCGCATCCTCATGGATGCCTCCGAATTGACGGTGGTTGGCATCACCGAAGTCTTCGCGAAGCTGCCCGCTATCTTAAAAGGCATGCGCACCATGAAAAGGCTCCTGAACAGCCTTAAACCCGATCTTCTCATCCTGATTGACTTTCCTGATTTTAACCTGCACATTGCCGCTGCGGCTAAAAAATTAGGCATCCCCGTTCTGTACTATATCAGCCCGCAGATATGGGCCTGGCGCCGGGGACGCGTCAGGCAAATTGCCAGATGCGTTGATTGCATGGCAGTCATCCTGCCCTTTGAGGAGCAGTTTTACGCCGAGAACGATGTGAAAGCGACTTTCGTCGGACATCCGCTGCTTGACAGTCCTCTGCCCCCAGCGGATCAGGTTTTGGCCGGCGGTGGCGAGGGACCGGTCACCATCGGTCTGATGCCGGGCTCCCGAGATACGGAAATTACACGGCATCTTTCGATTATGCTGGATTCCGCCCGTATTTTGAAGGACAGGCTAAAGCAGGTTACATTTCTGGTATCCCATGCCCCTTCGGTGGCACGCGAACAGATTGACATGATCATTGCCGGGCATCCGAGTCGGATGGCGGTCGAAATCGTTTCCGATGGAGTTGAGACCGTATTCAAGCGCAGTGATTTGGTTGTTGCCGCCTCCGGAACCGTAACGCTGCAGGCCGCTATTCACGGCGCGCCGATGGTAATTATGTACAAAGTGTCGCCGATCAGCTTTCTGCTGGGCCGGGTCCTGGTTCGCGTTTCCCACATCGGTCTGGTCAATCTGGTAGCCGGGCGGGAACTCGTACCCGAGTTCGTGCAAGGCGCAGCCAGTGCCGAAAATATCGCTTCGGCGGTGGAAACCATGCTGACCGACAGACATCACTTACATCAACTCAAACAGCAGTTACTTGCCTTGCGCGATGTGCTCGGGGGTGGGGGTGCATCGGACCGGGTGGCGGGGCTGGCCCTGGAAATGCTCGGCAGCTAACAAATCAGAATCCAGCCCGGTTTAATGCGCCAGGCGCTTACAAAAAATGAAACTTTTCAAATCACCTCAACTAACCCACCGTCAAAAAGAAATGCTGTCTGTGATCAAAGACAGCTGGCTCAGGTTGCTGGCATCAGCGGTATGTTCTGCGATGGTAGGGGCCATGACGGCCGCCACGGCTTATCTGGTCAAACCGGCCGTCGAACAGATCTTTGAACAAAAAAACATGCACATGCTGGTTTTGATTCCCGCGGCGATTATCGCAGTGTTCGCCATCAAAGGGCTGGCGGCTTACGGATCGGGCTACCTGTTGAGTTATGTCGGTCAAGAAGTCATCCGACGCCTGAGAAATCGCCTGTATAATCACATCCAGGATCTTCCACTGGCCTTTTTTCAGCGCAACAAGACCGGTGATCTCATGTCCCGCATTACCAATGATGTTGCCATTGTCAGTGCCATGTTTACCTCTGCCATAACCGGATCCATCAGGGATGGATTTTCCATCATCGGGCTGATAGCCGTGACCTTTTTCCTTATTCCCAAACTGGCGGTCTTCACATTTATTGTTTTCCCGATCGCCGGTTATCCGCTTTATTATTTTGGACGAAAAATTCGGCGGGTACGCCTGGGTGTTCAGGAAGCCTGGGCCGATATTAACGCTTTTTTGCATGAGGCGTTTACCGGAACCAAGATTGTTAAAGCCTTCTGTATGGAGGAGCACGAGAAAAAACGATTTGCGCAAAAGTCCCGTGGCATATTCCGATTGGAGATGAAAGAAAACAGAGTCAGGGAAATGTCCTCACCCCTGATGGAATTACTAGGGGGACTCGGAATCGGCTTTATCATATGGTACGGCGGTCGGCAGGTTATAGCCGGAACCTATTCTTTCGGTGCGTTCATGTCGTTTCTCACAGCCGTTGGTCTAATGTACCAGCCCCTAAAAAAAATTAGTCGCTTAAACAATGCGATTCAACGCGGGATGGCTGCCATCGAGCGGATTTATGACATTCTCGAACAAAAGTCCGACCTCATCGAAACGGACACCCCTGTCGAGATCCGGCCCGGCTCGCATCGTATAACCTTTGAAAATGTATCCTTTAAGTATGACCGGGATCTGGTGCTTAAGAATATCAATCTCAAGGCCGAGGTGGGTGAGATCATTGCGCTGGTCGGCGTGAGTGGCGGGGGCAAGACTTCACTGGTCAATCTGATCCCACGGTTTTATGATCCCACCGAGGGCAGGATTTTGCTTGACGAGGTTGACATCCGGCAGGTTGCCATTGAAGCGCTGCGCGCCCGGATTGCCATGGTCACCCAGGAGCCCATTTTGTTTAATGACTCCATCCGCAACAACATTGCCTACGGTATGCTGACAGCATCCGAGCAGCAGATCGAAGCGGCCGCCAAAGCGGCGTATGCCTATGACTTTATAAAAGGCTTTCCCGAGGGGTTTAACACCTCGATTGGCGAATTGGGCGGAAGGCTTTCCGGAGGCCAGCGTCAGCGCATCTGCATTGCCAGGGCATTATTAAAAGATGCCCCCATATTGATTCTTGACGAAGCCACATCCTCTCTGGACTCCGAGTCCGAGATTCTGGTGCAAAAAGCACTTGGAAACCTGATGAAGGGCCGAACCACCTTCGTCATTGCCCATCGACTCAGCACGATCGGAAATGCCGATCGCATCATTGTTATCGTCGACGGCCGGATCGTGGAAGAGGGGCGACATGACGACCTTCTGGACCGGCGGCAGGAATATTATAAGTTGTATCAGATGCAGTTCGCCTAGAGTCAATAGAGTTGTATCCAACGATAAGTTAAAAAAGCCCAGACAAACCCTGTAGATTTTATCCGGGATACAGACCGATCGCATGACCATTCTCGACCGCTACCTCATAAAAGAAATTATAAAATATTTCGGGATCGTACTGTTCTCCGCCGTTGTTCTATACCTGGCCATTGATTTTTTCGAAAATATTGACCGCTTCATGGAAGCCGGTCTGTCGACCGCGCGGATTCTGGAGTATTTTCAATTGAAACTGCCGCTGATCGTTGTTCAAATCACACCCGTCGGCATTCTGCTGGCGGTCCTGATCACCTTCGGCCTGATGAATAAAAATAATGAGATCATTGCCTTGAAAAGCGGCGGCATGAGTGTGTATCATTTCTTGAAACCGATCCTGGTCCTCGGGATCGTCTTTACGGCCCTCTACTTTATCTTGGCCGAGGTCGTCGTGCCGTTGACCATCAGCAAAGCCAATGAGATCTGGCGCGTTGAAGTAAAAGGATTGACGGTGACCGCCGAACGGAAAAATATCTGGATCAAAGGTCATCGCTCCATTGCCTTTATCTCCTATTTTAACCCCCAGGATCAATCCCTGGCGGGCATCACCCTCAACCATTTCGACCGGCAGTTCAGGCTCGTCCGCCGGGTTGATGCGGCCAGGGGAAAGTTTCAGAACAACCAGTGGGTATTTTATGACGTTATGGAACAGAAATTGGATGGACAAAGCGGCGCATATTCGGTCAGCTTTGCAGATGAGCAGGCTGAGCGCATTGACCTGTCCCCGGAAGATTTGAAGCGGGCTGCAAAAAAGTCGGAAGAAATGAGCTTCAAAGAGCTTTATCGTTATATCCAGGACGTTGAAGGCGAGGGCTATGACGCCACCCCATACCGGGTCGATTTGCAGGCTAAATTTGCGCTGCCGCTGGCCTGTATCATTGTCTGTATTATCGGCGTCAGTGTGACCCTCAGAAAAACCACCAGGGAGGGGCTGGCACTGAATGTTATGTTTGGCATGGTGGCCGTGTTTCTGTACTGGATTGCCCAGGGTTTTTGTACTTCGCTTGGATATGGGGGCGTGTTGCCGCCGTTTATTGCGGCCTGGACCGCAAATTTTATTTTTACCTGTTTGGCGGTGGTTAACTTCTTAAATGCCGATTAGAATGCCGACGCTTCAAAAAAAGATCGAGTCGATCATCAACAGCGAGGAAATAATTCCCCCGTCACCGCTGCGGTCTATGCTGGCGGCGGCCGCGGCGATATATGGCACCGCCCAAAAAATCAGAGCAAACTGCTACCGGCACAATCTGTTGTCGACCCAAGAACTGCCGTGCTCCGTCATCTCGGTGGGAAATATTACCGTGGGGGGTACCGGTAAAACCCCCATGACGATTTATCTGGCCTCCGAGCTGAAGCAGGAAGGGCTTCGCGTTGCGGTTATCAGCCGAGGTTACAAGGGTGATGCTGAAAGAGCGGGCGGCCTTGTCAGTGACGGCAAGCACCTGCTGATGAATTCAGAGCAGGCCGGCGATGAACCGTTTCTGATCGCCAGCCGCCTGAGAGATGTACCGGTTGTTGTCGGTAAAAATCGGTATGAAGCCGGTCGAACGGCCATCGACAAATTTAAGCCCGATGTCATTGTGCTAGATGATGCCTTTCAGCATCTGAAGCTCAAACGGGATATAGACCTGGTTCTTCTTGATTGTGCCCGACCTTTTGGCAATACGCATCTGTTGCCGCGGGGGGGCTTAAGGGAGCCGGCTGCCGCTTTAGCGCGGGCCAGCGCCTGCATTTTGACCCGGTCCCAGGACGTCACCAGTGATGCGGCGTCCGCCAACACGGCGGCAATAAAATCAATCGTTTCACGGATCCCGGTTTTTAGGTCATGTCATGAGCCTTACTTTTATGCGGTTAAAAGCCGGTCGCAAACCCTTTCGAAGACCAGCGACGATTTTTTATCTCCCCATCAGATGGATGACCTCAAACAGCAGAAGGTCTATGGCTTTTCAGGCATTGCGCGTAACGCTGATTTCAGGCGGACGGTCGAAAAAGCCGGATTCAAGACGGCGGGCTTTAAGGAATTTTCAGATCATCACCCCTATAGTCGGGGTGATCTGGAAGAAATTGTCCAAACCGCTCAGGCCGCCGGTGCAAACTGTCTTATCACCACGGAAAAGGATCATGCCCGGATGGCCCATCAACAGGCGCTCGGAATGGACCTAATAGTAGCGGGCGTGAGGATCATGTTTAGCGGGGATGGCCCGGATTTTATGTCGTTTATCCGGAGTCGGCTTTCACCGTGATCTATATCTGACCAATTCTAACCTTCGGTTGTGAAATAGTCCGAAATAACCCCCATGAACCGATTGTATTTGATGGCATAGTGGCTTAAGCCCCGGGCGATAAATTCGTCCGAAATCTGGCGATCTTCTTCTTCGATCCGACGGGCTCTTTGTTCCCACGCCCCTGCGTCCAGCGCCAAAATTTCATCAACTTTTTGGCGGTAAAACGCCGCCACCGGCAGATCCGAATAAGCGTTTACGAACCAGGGCATGATGCGGCCGACTTTTTTGAGGAACAGATTGTGTTCGTGGCCGAAGTTAAGACAGGTGTCGTCGGTAAAGTTTTCCATGCGAGCCATTTTTTCAAAATCGATGTAGTTGCCCTCGGCGCTGATCTCATAGGCCTTGGTGCCCGGAAACGGAAAGAAAAAAGACCAGCGGTAGCGACCGGGTTTGGCCCGGGCCATCAGGCGGATGGTGGCCATGACGTCTTCATGGGTCTCGGCCGGCAGCCCGATCATTAAAAATACCGAGGTATGCAGCCCGTATTGATGGGCCGTTTCGATGGCCCTGACAATGGATGCATTTTTCATACGGCGCTGGAGTATCTGGCGGCGAATACGCTCACTGCCGCTTTCAACGCCGAATTTTACAATTTTGCACCCGGCATCTGCCAGGTATCGGGCCCTGCGCTCTTCGAAAAAACCCACATGGGCATTGACCACAAAGGGCAGGGCGCTGATTTCCGTGTAGGCCTGGCAGAACTGCTCGACATACTGGCGGTAAAATGTGAACAGGTCGTCGTCCAGGATGAACATGGTGATATTGTTGTAATGCCGCTGCAGATAGTCGATTTCCGTCATCATTTGATCGATTTCGAAGTGACGGATGTAATTCAGACCTTTGAAGCTGCAGTTGAGATCTTTGCGGTAATGGGAAACCAGCTGGTGGTTGAAGCAATAAGTGCAGGAAAAAGGGCAGCCGCGCGAGGCCATCAGGCCGACCCAGCCGTTTTTAGCATCGATAATACTTTGAAAATTAAAAATTTCGTAGTCTTTAAACGGTAGCTTTTTTAAATCCGGCAAGGGCCTCAAGGGATTCAGGCAGACTTTACCATCCTGCACGAAGCCCAGATTCTTGAGCTCGGCCACATTTTGGCGCTTGCTGATTTTTTCGACAAATTCGGCAAACGCCTCTTCGGCCTCACCCCGCACAATATAGTCAAATGCCCCGGACTGTAAAACCGCTTCCCCGGCAGCCATGGTATGGATACCGCCGCAAACCAGCAGCGCATCCGTTGCCTTGCGTGTCCACCCAGCCAGTTTGCGGGCGAAAGGCCACTGGTTGGTGACAACCGAAAAACCAATGATGTCGGCGGCTTCCTGACGGATGCGCTCAACAAATTGCGTTTCCGATGGCAGCGGCTCGATGTCTTCGCACAGCTGCCACAGCGCAACCTCATGCCCGGCTTCTTTGAGCACAGCCGACAGGTGGGCAATGCCGTAGTTGAAGCCTAACTGGGAGCCGGCGTTGGGGTATATGAACAAGATCTTCATAATTTGTCGATCATAGACTCAACCGTCATGGTTCATGGGCTTGGGCTACAATGTGCTTCGCTCATAAACCAACTGTTATAGGGTAGAAGGTGTAAGGTTTAAGGTGGAAGATTATGAAAAATTCAGAATTTAAAATAGATAGAATTCCTGCCACCGTCAACCCTCTACCTTAAACCTTCTACCCGCTTAATAACACCTGGATCATGAATCCAGGAGTGAATTCCATAAATCCCTAATGCGCCTCTTTGTTACCCCTTCCTCATCCTGCGTTCGTTCATGATACGGGTAATGATATCTTCAACATCGATGGCGGTCGGGTCAGTTAACGTATCGACGTGAACAATCTGGCAGCTGTTCGGGCTGAAGGCGCTCCAACGCCGAATGAAACGCATATTGTTGGATCCGGCGAAGATCGTCAAACAGGGAGTCCTCAGCGCTGCGGCGATGTGCTGACAGGCCGAATCGTAACCGATATACTCATCACAATTTGCAATGATGGCCGCTATCTCGCCGATGCGGGTCTGCATACCGATGACGCCGCTGCGGATGCCGCTGCCGAGGGGCGCACCGAATGCAGCCTCCCGGGCGTCAAACCCGGCATCTTTTACAGCTTCGAGTAGCAAATTGGAATCGCGAAGCTCGTCATCACCAAAGCCCTTGTCAAGCACAATTACCGTATCCGGCTCCTGGAGCAAAGACAACAGGAGTTGTTTTTCCAGCTGCCATCCCACCTTTTTACGCTTATTGCCGCCGACACCGAAATTTATCGCAATAATCCGGCGGGCGCCGCAGCGCTTCAGATCACGGCAAAAACCGGAGGCTTTTTCCAGATTCGATGATCGCGGCCATATTTTGGGGTAGCGGAAATCATCTTTTCCGGTTACCCGAGTCAGCCAGGTGTTGGTTAATTGGGCCATGGACATGTTGCTGGCAAAGGAAATATCCGAACGGCTGTCGAAAAAGAAATATTGATCATCGGGGATGATGGGCAATACGCCTAGCTGCGACAGACGGGAGTCCGGATCGATGAGAATGGTATTTTCCAGCGGGCAGGCGACCAGTTCCTGTCTGATAATGTTGAGTACCAGCTGCCAGCTGGATAAGCGTTCGATCAGCCCCCCTTTGCGGTTGTAATTCACCGTCTGTAACCGTATACGCGCGTTTCCGCCATAGATCTCATCCAGTTTGCTGCCGCCGATGAGCACAATTTCCGCTTGCGGGAAAAGGGCGGCCAGCCGCTGAATGATGATACTGGTAATGGCGACATCGGCGCCGATTGTCACACGGGATAAAAGCAGAATTTTTTTAACGTCCTTTTGACGCACCAATTGCTGGCCATCCCCGCGAAGGGCCTTGATCCTGTGAACCAGGGTCTCGTGGTCCAATATGTCAAAATCATTCAGACGGCGATCCAGGTCGTGGCCCGACGGGAGTTTCCGGCAAAAGGAAATCAGCTGTGCCATTACCCGGTTGTACGTTTCGGTTTGCAAGTCTTCAAAATCATCACACAGGCTTTCAATAATGATGCTGAACAGAGCCTGGGCGGCCATGCCGGTCAGGTCGTTGTCTTTTGAAAAAGTGGTCATTTCACAGAGCAAATCAATATAATCTTCTTCGTAATGGCAATCTTTTAAATAGGCATCCATGAACGAATGAGCGATCTGCCTGGACAGACGCCTGATTTCCTCTTTATCGGCACCCGCCTTAATCTCGGACCATTTTTCTCTGTAAAATGAAAATTGCATAAATTAGGGCTTCTCCTGGACGAGTTGCTCGGCGGCTTGCAGGACGTCCTGGGGTGTAATATCGCGCATGCAGCTGTGCTCAAGCGGACATTCTTTGAGATGACAGGGCGAACAGTCCAATTCCTGTCGCAAGACCCTGGTTTTTTCTAAATTCGCATGGGTATAACGCGGGTCCGTTGGGCCCATGATAACCACCACCGGTATGTCAAAGGCGACGGCGTAATGCCGGGGCCCGGTGTCATTGGTCACCAAAAGCCGGCAACGTTGAATCAGCGGCTTTAGCAGGGCCAGATCCACCTGGTCGGGCCCGGTGTTGATAATTGCTGCCCGGCTGAGCTGGACAATCTCGTCCCCGATGCTTTCTTCTCCCGGGCCGATAAAAAGCAACAGCCGGCAGTTCCAGCGCTGCTCCAGCAACTCGGCCAGTCTGGCGAAATGCTCCGGCGGCCAGCACTTGGAAGCACCGTATTGGGCACCCGGATTCAAACCGATGACCATGTCATCGGGCCCGATTCCATAGCGCGCGAGCAGCCGGTTGCCCCTCTCCTGTAAAGACCTGGCAATAAACAGACGCGGTTTGGTGTCCCGATCGATGGTGAGCTGCAGCCGGCGACAGATTTCCAGATAATAATCCACCATCGGTACCGGTCTGATCCTGCCGCCGTCGCGAAGGGGCCGAGGGCCGTCCGTGATCAAGGTCGATCGTCCGTTTCGCCGGTAACCGTAAATTCGGCGCGCCCCCCCCAGCCGCGCCAGCAGGGCCGAGCGGAAGGTATGGGGCAGTACCACGGCTATCTGCCCCTTTAGACGTCGAATCCGAAAAACCAGCCGGACAAAACCGCGCCACGTCTTGTCATTCATTTCGATCAGCTGATCAAACCAGGGGGCATCTTCAACCACGCCTCTGGCGTAACCGCGGATCAGGCCGATGATCCGGGCATCCGGATAGTTTTGCCGCAGGCACTTGAATACCGGTGTGGCCATGACCACATCACCGACCCAGTTGGGGCAGAAGACCAAAACGGTATTGGTTAGGTTCTTTTTAATTTCGGATATCAAATTGGTATAAAATCCTTACGGTTGCCAGTTATTCGTTATATGTTATTCGGTATTGGGCATCAGAGATGACGACCCCATACTGATATTCATCAACTGACAAATAACGTATAACAAATAGCCCTCAGTTGAGTGTATCACACACAACTGAAGCCGTGGCTTTGTGGCGGAATATAAAGGAAGTCAAGGGGAGTGTCAACGGCATTGGTTCATAATATGAACGTTCGCTGCTCGATAGTCCCTTTTTCGGTCGTTAACCGACATTACCCGCCAGGGCCACAGAAATTTTTTCCATGACGGCATCGACCGCAACGGTTTCCATGCACCTTGCATGGCCTTCGGGGCATTGTTTTTGGTAACAAGGGGCACAATCGAGATCTGATTGCACGATCAAATGTTCGCATCCATAAGGTACATGCCGCCTGGCCGGTGTCGGGCCAAAAAGGGTAACATAGGGCGTGCCCACCGCGGCCGCCAGATGGCCCGGGCCGGAGTCGGGTCCCACCGCTGCGGCGGCCACCTTCAATACCGCGGTCAACTCAAGCAGGGGATTGCCGGTCAGGTTGATGACATTCGTCGAACCCGTTTTTTCGATGAGCTTTTCGGCCACTGTCCGTTGATCGTTGCCGCCTAACAGCACGACAGGCCGGTCCTGTTTCCGTAAAATCTGCTGCACGAGATGATAGTAGCTTTCGAAGCGCCAATCCTTGGTTTCCCAGGATGAACCCATCACCACCGCCAGAAATGAATTTTGAATTGCCGCCACGGCCGGGGGGATCATCTGATGGACCTGCAGACCTTTCAATCCAAAATCGAGGCTTTCGGGTGCGGGCAGCCCCAGGTGTTCAATGAATTTCATGTAATGATCCAGCTTGGAGAGGTTTTCATCAAAATAAGGAATGAAATCATTGTTGAACAGCCAATTGAGCTCTTTGGTATTCCTGCGGTGGAAACCGATGCGTCGTTGGGCGCCGGAAAGCAAAGAAAAAAAGCCGCTTTTTAAGTGGCGCTGAAGATCCAGGGTGATATCGAAATGTTCTTTTCGCAGCGCCTGTAAGACTGTCCACAGAGCTCCCACCGTCCGCTGGCGTTTGAATACGATGATGTGATCAATTTGCGGATGGAGGCGGACCAGGTCGGCACACTTGGGTTCTATCAGCCATGTGATGCGGCTTGCGGGCCGGTGGGTTTTGATCTGGGAAACCAGCCCCAGGCCGCGGGCGACATCCCCCAGGGAGCCCATCAGGATGATGAGAATCGACGGTTTGGCGGAAATTGACATGGGTTCCGATAATTTTCCTTATGGTGATGGAATCTCGGTCAGCTTGTTTAGTCCCTCGAGGAGCAGGTCGTCAAGTATTTTCGGCAATTGATGCTTGACGATCGCGCGCTGCCAGCGCCGGTAGTAAACACCGTATAGCCTGTCTTTTTGGATCGATGACCGGCGGCCCTTGTCAAAGTCAATGATATAGATGTTATCATCGCTGTCGACTAAAACATTGCCGGGATGCATATCGACGTGAATGAAGCCGTATGCAACCAGCTTGTCGATCTGTTGGATAACCTTGCCCATCACAACGGCTATGCGGCTGATATCCCCGCAATTCAGTTCGGCCAGCGTGTATGCATCCTTGACTTGCCGGGTGATCAACCACGCACAGTACAATGGAAACCCCCGGTAAGCATAGGCCAAGGGTTCCGGCGCACTGATACCGATCTTTCTCAGCTCAGACATTGACTCGAACTCAACCTGGCTTCTGGGTTTGCCGAATTTTACGTAGCGGTTCCTAAGAAAATACCTTATGATGCCGCCTCGCATGTATTGTTTGATAACAACCGGTCCCAGGCCTTTGATGACGGCGGTGGCAACCGGTGCCCGGCCGCCGGATATCGATGCTGTTGGCGCTTTCCGCCAGGGCAAATGCGTCAAGAGTGCTTCCAGATGGTCGTTGTCAAGATTACCTGAAAAGCCAAAGCTATATAAACGACCGTTTTTTGTCAGCTGTGTCTCCGTCATGCCTTCTTTCCGTCACGCCGCTATGGCCTAATTCCAATCGCGGTCAAAATTAACCGAGTGTAACATCTTCAGATTTCAGTCCCCCTTATTTATATAAATTATCTTGTTAAAGTTCAATGATTATGTTACCTAAATACCGAATTTTAGTAGGATTTTTGGAGTTGTGGCGTTTTGAAAATTCTTTTCCCGTCTGTGGTGCAAGCAAGGTTATGCCGCCGCCAATGGGTCAAAATTTGCATATTCAACTTCAGGGCACGCCACGGCGACGGGTTGCGGACCTCAACTATTTTACCCTTAATGTAACCATATTCGTTCGATCATGCTAAAATGAGTTGTTCTGGCAAACAGAAACGCCCAACTGGCTGCGTTGGCCAGCATAGCTGGATAACGCATCGATTTTTATTATTTGAGATGCGCCCGATTCGGTTTATAAAGAACTGCTCGTCCCGCCGCAGGCGGCACGCCGCTTTTAAACCGAATCAATGCCCTGCCATTGGACGCAAGCTACTATTTTTGAGGTAGCTCAGACGTATGTTTAGAAAAAATATTTTAGCATGCATTTTTGGGAACATTTTCCAATTTTGGATCATTAAATTGAAGAACGGAACAATTGCCAGTGGGAAAAGTGGTTGACGATAGCAACGAACAGGTTTTAGAGCGTAGCGATTATCTGGATCGTTTGGCGGATGAACTTTCACGCTATCAAATCAAATCCAGCCCCATTGGCAAAGATCTGAGCATCGAAGAGATTTTCAAGGAGGCCTACAGCCATCAGGTCGTAAAACAAAACAGTCGCAAAAAAATAATTTTAATCCATACGGCTCTGGGTCGATTTTATATAAAACTCAGCTTTTTGGTTCGTGCCAAAGATCGGCGCAGACATCTGCTACTTCCGCGTCGCAGGGGGGCGGAGTGGAGAAACCTGCACAAACTGTATTCTGTGGGTCTCGATGCAGCCCAGCCGGTTATATGGGGTCAAAATTTCCAACAGACGCCAAACAGCTTTTTAATCATAACCAGGGCGGTTGAAGGCCATACGCTCGGCAGCCAGGTGGAGATAAATGCGGTTTTTCTGGGTACCTTTTTTGCGAATCTTCATCAAAAGGGATTTTATTATGCCGATTTACATCCGGGGAACATCATTATAAAGCCGGATGGGCAGCCGGTTTTGATCGATGCCCAGGAATTATTTTTTTTGAAGAAATTACCAAGGGGATTAAGGTCGTATAACCTCGGTAAACTATATCTGGTCTTGGCATCGAAGATGTCCGTAGGCTGGTTTGAAGAATTTTTGCGAACTTATAACCAAAGCTTTAAAAAATCCATTCCTGTTCATGAAATCCGGCAGGCCTCGACCAAACATTATAAAAGGCATATCAAATCAAGGATCAAAAGATGCCTGAAAAACACCAGCGAATTTGAAGCCATAAAAACCAGACAACAAAGGATCTACAAAAGAAAAGATTTTGCCTGGAGCAGGGAGGATATTATACATGCGGTTGAAAATGGTGTTGATTTAAAAGAACGTAAGGTATTTGCCTATAAATCCTTCTGCGTCAAAATGCATGCCAAAGGCTGGTTTCACAAGGATCGATGTCTGGCCAGTTGGATAAACAGCCGGGCGCTTGATATGCATGGTATCGATATTCCCAGGGCCTGGGGCTATTTTAAGTTCAACCACAAAAGCTATTTTATTGCTGAGTATTTCAGCGACGCAGTGCCGCTGTATAAATTTTTACCAACCCTCACAGGAGCGAAAAACAAACGGACGATCATAAAGCAATTGGCACGCTGGGTCCGAAACATCCACAACCACCAAATCTGGCAAAAGGATTTTAATTCCACCAACGTAATTTATTCCGGCAACCGTTTCATATTGCTGGATCTCGATAATGTGCGGTTTGGCCGGCTGACTGATGCGGAAAAAATATACAATTTGGCCCAGTTGAATGCCTCCATTGCAGATACATTGCGACTCAGAGATCGTCTGCGCTTTTTTTATTACTACTTTGACGGGCAGTGGCCGGATAGGGGCAAAAGAAGAGAAATCTATAATCAAATATGGGAAATCACCCTCACCAAAAACACCGCGGTTTTTGGTCTGGACAATTCCAATGCCAGCAGTTTCAGTATACCGGAGTGAAAACACATGCGTGCCAATATTTACGAAATCGAGAAAACGCTGGGGACAGGCAAGAAAATAACCCCGACCCCAGGTAAAGTTGCTGCAAAATGAAATCAGTCAGTATTGTCATCCCGAACTGGAACGGGGCGGATCTTCTGCGGTCCTATCTGCCTTCAGTGCTGGAAGCCAAAGGGAAATATCCGGGCCGGTCTGAAATCATCGTGGTTGACGACGCCAGTACCGACCGATCGGTCAACCTGCTGATGAAAAAGTTTCCGGATGTAAAATTAATTGCCCACCAGCAGAATAAAGGTTTTGGCCGGGCGTGCTGGTCGGGGGCATTGGCCGCCCGGTATCCGGTTCTGATGTTGCTTAATTCGGACGTTAAAGTCGATCCCCTTTTTGTCAGCCCGTTAGCAAATTGTTTTGAAGATCCAAATGTTTTTTCAGCTTCGCCACTCATTTTTGATGAAGACAACGAAATCAGTAACGAGACCATTAGCATCCCCTATTTTCGGCGCGGTAAATTGCGCTACAAATCGTTCCCACCACAGCTTCTGGTAAACGATAAGGCGGACTTGCGGCACCCCTGGTATACCCTGTTTCCGCTCGGCGGCGCCGTCGCCCTGGACAAAGAGCGTTTTATAGCGTTAGGGGGATTTGACGATCTATTTGAACCCTTTTATTACGAAGATACCGATCTGGGGTTTCGCGCCTGGCGACGCGGCTGGCAGTGTGTGGTTGTGCCTGAAGCCCGTGTGACACATTACCATCAGGGCACCATTGCGCGCTCGTTTAGAAAATTTCAAGTTAAAGCCATTCGTAAACGCAATCGCTTGTTTTTTACCTGGAAAAATTTAACCGCCACCAGATTGCTCTGGCAGCATATAATCTTTCACTTATTGAGGCTTTGCTATCGGCCATTTTGCCTGGATGGTATGGTTCATGTTGCGACAATTCTGGCGATTCCTGGATTTAACAAAGCGATGCGCAGGCGGCGGGCTGAAAAAAAGGAAACGGTTAATTCCGAAAAGAAAATATTTGACATTATCAACTCGGCCGTTTCAGAAAACTGTCAATTGCTGGACTCCAACCTGCAGTCAAAAATTTGGTCGCGCTGGATGCACTTTGGCGCTTTTTGAGGGACGAGGAGCACATCATGCGGATCGCAATCATTGCCAAAACAAAGCGGCACACGCGAATTTATTATTATTTTAAAAAAGCCTTTCAGAAACAGGGACACAAAACCCTGTGGATAAAATATGGAAGACTCAAATCATATCTGGGAAAAAAGACCGCAATAACGCTATCGAAACTACTTCTTTCACTGCATAGGACCGATCTGCTCTTTTTCCACGGCCGGGACCTCCCGATCAAATTACTGCGCTACGCCAGGAAAAAGATGCCTGTGTTTATGTACTACGATGATTGCCTCAAATGCTCGCAAGAGGTTCAAGAGGAAGTCTTTAGATTTGGCCGACTGGCTGATCGGATGTATATTACCAATAGGGGTGAAATCCCGCTATACAAAGACAAAGGTGTGAATGCCAGCTTTATCACCGGCGGTTGTGACCCAAAGGCTCATCGAGTAGTCAAAAATCCGGACAAGTTTTATCGCAGTGAGGTTGCGTTTATCGGCAAACCCAATACACCGGAGAGAGCGGCCTGTATGCGGGAAGTTGCCAAGCGTTTCGACCTGAAACTGTGGGGTGCGGGATGGGAAAAAATCGGTTTAAAAGCCGCAGCCAAAGACGCCTATGCTTCCGACTATCGAAAAATTTGTGCCGGCGCCAAAATAATTCTCGGGTGGAACATGGATCCGACCGTTGATCTGTATTTTTCCAACCGGACCTGGTATACGCTGGGCTGTGGCGGATTTCTGCTGACCCTTTACAGCCCCTCAATGGAAGAGTTGTTTGAACGGGGCGTTCATCTGGATTGGTTCGAATCTACACAGGAATGCTGTGAGAAAATCGAATATTATCTCGAACGCCCCGAAGAACGGCAAGAAATTGCCAGAGCCGGGTTCGAACTAGCTCATAAAGATTACAGCTATGAAAAAATGGTGGAACAGATTGTGAATGATTTCCAGCAGGGACGCCGGGAGACCACCCTTGGTGTAAGCCGCGGACTTTAAAAGACCGCATGATGAAAATTCTTCACATAAACACCGAAAGAACCTGGCGCGGGGGAGAGCAGCAGACCCTTTATCTGCTCCGTTCGCTGAAGGAGCGACACGTAAATTGTCATCTGGCGTGTCAGCCCGGATCTCCGATGGCAGAAAGAGCGGTCGCAGCAGGGGTCGACGTCATCCCCATTGCCATGCATGGTGAGGCAGACGTGCTGGCCGGATTGCGGCTAAACAGGCTCATTCGAACCCAGCACTACGACATCGTACATGCCCATACATCTCACGCGCATACCCTGGCCTTTATGGCGTCCATCGGTGCAAACATATGCCGCCTGGTTACGCGCCGGGTGGATTTCACCATTTTCCGCAACCGATTTCTGCCCCTCAACGGTATCAAATATCGCTATATGGCCGATTACTACATTGCCATTTCGCACAAGATCAAAGCGGTCATGGTGGCAGACGGCATCGCCGCCGACCGCATTTTTGTTGTCCACAGCGGAATTGACCTGGACCGGTTTGAGACTGCCGCCGGTGATCACCTGATTGCCGAATTCAACCTGGGAACCGACACGCCCGTGATCATCAATGTCGCCCATCTGGCCGGACACAAGGGCCAGCGATTTCTGGTGCGCGCGATTCCCCATGTCCTTCAGGTAATTCCGGAAGCGCGCTTTTTTATCATCGGCGAGGGCGAACTCATGGCGGAACTGCAGGCTCTGGCCGGTTCCCTGGGCATTAATCAGGCCCTGACCTTCACCGGTTTTCGCACGGATGTGGGGGCATTTTACGATATTGCCGATGTGTTTGTCATGAGCAGCATCCAGGAGGGCCTGGGAACGGCGATGCTGGACGCCCTCGCTTTGGGCAAGCCGGTTGTGGCCACGAATGCGGGCGGCATCCCCGAGATCATTAAGGATGGCGAAACCGGACGTTTGGTAGAGGCAGGCAACCCCAGGGCACTGGCCGATGGGATTATTCAGATGCTGACTCACAGGGACAACGCCCAAAAAATGGCCCGGCGTGGCCAGGCCTTGGTGAAAAAGCATTTTTCCATTGAGGCCATGGTGGAAAAAAATCTGGCGGTTTACAACCGGCTGCTGGCCACCGACAACTCCGGCTAGGGATGTGGTTTCGATTTTGACCCGGTGACGGTTTTGAGATTGATTTTGGTGCTGTGTCGCAATTACAAAGAGCATCTAATCTCTGATCGTCATGCCGGACTTGATCCGGCATCCAGTGCTGTAAAGGGTGGAAAAATCTGGATTCCGGGTCAAGCCCGGAATGACGGACCAAATGACAGAATTCTGTTAATTGTGGAATTTGTTTGACAGTTTTGTGCGAGACACCCTACTCTTAAAAAAACTGCCAGGAGACAGTAAGAGTTTGAAACATGAAAAACCCTGTCAACATATCAGGTGTTGTCATCACCTTTAATGAAGAAAACAACATCGGCCGCTGCCTTGAATCCCTAGCGGGCACGGTTGATGAAATCATTGTCGTCGATTCCTATTCCTCCGACGCCACCGGTGAGATCTGCAAAGAAAGTGGAGTTGAGTTTATTCAACACCCCTTTGAAGGGCATATCGAGCAAAAAAATTACGCTTTATCCTGCGCTAGCTTCGATTACGTTTTATCCCTGGATGCCGACGAAGCGCTCTCAGAAACGTTGATCAAATCCATTCAGGCCGCCAAAGAAAACTGGCAGGCAGATGGATACTGGGTTAACCGCTTAACCAATTATTGCGGGAGATGGATCCGGCATTGCGGCTGGTATCCGGATCGCAAGATACGGATGTGGGATCGCAGAAAGGGGCACTGGGGCGGTGTAAACCCCCATGACAATGTCGTCATGGAAAAAAAAAGCCGCCTGCAACATCTCAGCGGCGATTTGCTTCATTTTTCCTATCCGACGATCCAAAATCACATTGTCCAGATAAACAGCTTCTCGGACATTGCCGCCCGCGAGGCTTTTGAGAGAGGCCGGCGATCCAACCTGATCCTCGACATCTGCCTGAACCCGTTTCTGACCTTTTTTAAAAAATATCTGCTGAAACTGGGTGCCCTTGACGGCTACGAAGGATTTGTCATCTCCATCAGCACCGCTTATGGTAAGTTTCTGAAGTATATAAAGCTAAGAGAGTTGGAAAAAAGGCAAATGACAGAAGACAGAGGACAGAAGCAGGGGTAGTTCACCTACCAATTCCCACCCTATGGCTCTATGAAATGGTATCTGTTTTTGACCTATACTAAATCAAGATACCCTGGAACTATCAACTGTTTTAGAGTTAGCCAGAAACCTTTATCACCTATCAGAAGGATGAAATCGTCGCTCATCTGCGATACATTTACATTATCAGTATTTTTAACAGGTCGAGTTTTTACAGATGCCTTGTTATATGCATATCCAAAAAATGGGTGGCGATGGCGTTTTTCTTCTTCAACGGGTGGCACAAACCTCTTCGTATATATCCAAAATTCGATCAAAATGAGTATCCCAGGAGAAACGCCGACATTCATCTCGGGCGCGTTGGCCGGCTTTTCGGGCAATCATCCGATCCATAAACGGGCGCATCAGCTTCGCCAACGCGCGGTCGTCGTCAGGATCCGGCAGTACGGCACCGGTTTTGCCCTCAATGACAATTTCAGCAGCACCGGCAGCCGCCGATACAATGGCGGGAATCCCGGTCGCCATGGCTTCAAGGATAACCATACCAAAGGCATCAAAATAAGTCGGCAGACAGCACAAATCGCTGGCGGCATAATATCGATCCACATCCGGACGCACACCCAGAAAATGAACCCTTGCCTGTATGCCCAGGTCCGTGGCCATTTTCACAAATCGTGACTTGCGACGATGGCGCTCTTTGCCTATTACCAGACAAACCGCACCCTCCAATTGCTGCATAGCCTTTAAAAGTGTACCCAGACCTTTGCGTTCATAATCGTTGGCTACAAATAAGATCACCGGCACATCACCGGCCAGCCCGAGTTCGCTGCGAACGATTGCCCGGTGTCGGGCAATGTTGCGCGGGTTAAAGCGTTCAAGATCAATACCATTATAGACGACTTCGACCTCCTGGTCGCTCAGGCCGTAGCGCCGACAAATCTGACGCTGAACGAGCTTGGACATTGTTATGATGCGTTTAAAATTCCCCCGGGTAAAGCGGGCTTTTTGAATCGAAAGCACCACCCGCTGATGGGGCATCATAGGCCCAAGGAAACGACGCAAGGGACTCCGGCCCAGTGAATAGGCCTGGAAATCTTGAAGGCAGCCGGAGCCGTCCGTATAAATATCCTGGCGCGAAGTTTTGGTGAAGCCGTGGACGATGTCAAAGGGGCCTTGTTGTTGGATAGCTCTATGGGTGAGTCTGTCAAAAGCCAGAACCTTGGCCCAGCGCAGCGGTTTGAATATATAAGGGATCTTGTGAAAAGTGATGCCTTCCGGTTTTTCTTTCCAGAAATGGCAAAAATAATGAATCTCATGCCCGCTGCGAATCAAGCGCCTGCATAATTGGTAAATGTAGCGCTCGACCCCGCCGACTTCCTGAAAACGGGTATGAGTAATTGCCACTCGCATAACCAAGTTGCCTTAATCTATGTTTTCGCTTCAACCGAATTCCTGCAAAAGCTCACTATTGTTGTCTTTCTCCAGATCATACAGCGCAAAACAAAGGTGCCGGTAAAGGCTGCCGCGCCAGTTCAGGTCTTTCCCCATCGGGGCGCCGGAAAATTCATTGCCCAGCTTTTTCAACATACCGAAGGGGTATCCGATCTCGCGTGATCCCACTTCGATGTCGTCGGCTCAATCCAGCGGGGCGGCCTTGCTGAGCAATTGCTCATCAAGATATCTTTTAACTCTTGATTGAACCGTCTTGTCTCATGAAACGACCCTTCGCCGCCCTGCCGAAGGCCGTGATCCTCTCTTAACACCCTACCACTTGTTGTGCAACCGAATAGGGTTGCGCCTGATATCACAATTGGCTGATTCGAAGACAGCCGTCTGCACTTTCGGACATTCAAGCTTCTGACCCTGTAACCCGCAACGCGCAACCATACAATCAGCCGCACCACACTGCTCTCACAACTTCATTCCTGCTTCCTCAAGGAGCCGTAGCAAGCCACTACTTTTTCCATATACCTATCAGGATCCAGAACCGTTTCCGCATACTGGCGAGCGGCTTGGGAACAGCTCTGGCGGAAGTCTTTATCGGTGATCATGGTAATCATCGCCCGGGCGAGATCCGCCGGGTTTTCGTCGATGAGGATACCGGTTTGCCCGTCTTTGATCAGTTCGGGCAAAATTCCCCGGCGGGCGGCAATCACCGGTTTGGCACAGGCGAGGGCCTCCCGCACCGCCCGGCATGAACCGTCACTTCCCGGCACCAGAAAAATCTTGTAGTCAAAAAGATTTAACACATCGCGGTAGTCTTCCTTGCGATACCCCGTAAAAATAACATGCTTGCCCAGCCCCTGGCGTTTGACCGGCTCCCGGGCTACCGAGTTGATGTGCGTGCCGCGACCAACAATCAGGAATTGAAAATCAGGAGTGCGGTTGACGACCTGTTCAATGGCGTTCAGTAAAATTTCAAAATTCCGGTGTTTTTGCACCCGGGCCACGATTCCGCCGATCGGCCGGTCAACTTTCAAACCGAATTCAGCCAGCAGCCTGGAATTTTTCTTAAGGGGTTGGAAAAGATCTAGATCAACGGGTATATCTATCTGTTCAATGTCTTTATCGGGAAAAATGGCCCGCAGATGGGTCTGCAGCCGGTGGGAGGCTGTCATAATCTTTGCCGTCCGCCGATAAAAATACTTTTGCCGGATGTTCAGCGCGAAGGGCTCCCCATCGTAACAGGTCCGAATCATGCGGGGGCCGAAACCCGCCAATACACCGGTAAAGGTATCGTTGTCCTGATGACTGTGAATCAGGTCTATCTGGCGGCGGGCGACGATTTGCCTTAACCTGACCACATCGGGAAGAATTTGCCAGCTCAGATGTTTTTGCAGCCACAGGCCCTTGACAGGATCCAGACGCCGCTGGAGGGCTTTATGGTAAAGATGATTTTCGACGCCCCGCCTGTGTCCGCACGCAAAGAGGGGTTCGATATCCGAGCGTTGCTTGAGCAAGGCGACCAGATTGAGGGCGTGGTCGGCCGGACCGGTCCATTTGTGGTTGCTGTACAGGTGCAGGATTTTATTCGGGCTCATTTTCTGTCAGGTTCTCTTCCATAAGGGCGGCAATGGCCCGGCAGGCCATTGCGGTGCCGCCCTGGCGTTGTTTTATGTATGCAAGGGTTGCGTTGATAATCTCATCGCGCTGCGGCGGGTTTGCCAGATCGTATAAAAGCAGATCGGCGGCCCCCTGCCAGTTGCCGGCCACCCGCAGCAAGCCGGTATCGATGATTTCGGTGCCAACCCAGGAAAAGTTGTCCCACGACGGCCCGATAACCGGCCGGGTGCCGCATATGAGGGCTTCTAAAAAATTTTGTCCGCCCAGCGGTGCCAGGCTGCCGCCGACAAAAGCCGCTGTACAGAGCTGGTAGGCGAACATTAGCTCACCGAACGTATCCCAGAGAATAACCGATCCAGCGGTCACCGGCCCCCGGGCCTGCGAGCGCAGAGACCATGGTATGCCCGCCTGTTGAAGGATTTTTTGCCAGGACTGGATCCGGTGCAGGTGCCTCGGAAATAGGCCGATGACGGTTTGGGGGCGGTGTTGCAAGATTTCTACCATTATTTGTTCGACCATTGATTCTTCCTGGCGCCTGACAGATGCCAAGACGGTCAACTCCCATTCAGCGGGTATCAGTTTTTTAACCGGATTTGAGTGATCTGGGGAGACGGCTGAAGAAGCGACGCGATCAAATTTAATATTCGGCATGACCGCAATGCGATCCGGACCGAACAATTTTTTGAATCGACCGGCATCGGCCGGCGAAATGGCCAGAACCCTCTCGGGCCTGAGTCGTGACCAAATCGCGGGCCACAGCAGGTATCTGTTCAGACTCCGGTCGGTTAGCCGACCGTTGATAATGATTGCACGGCGGTTGTGTTGCTTGAGGGCCTGCAAAAGGCCCGGCCAGATTTCGGTTTCCAACAGCACCATGGCTGCCGGACGGATGGCGGCCACGGCCCGATACATGAGGGCCGGCTGATCAAAAGGAAAATAACCGATTGTGACATGGCTTGCAGGGGTAAGATCGTTGCCATCCGCCACGGCCCGATTCAGAATATCAATACCCTGGCGGGTGTTGGAGGTCACCAGGATCTTCACCGTCCGTTCAATCTTAAAGGTCTTGATGATTTCCAATGCCAGATAGGCTTCGCCCACCGAGGCCGCCTGGATCCAGATATCGGCAGCCGGCAGCATTGGTTTTAACCGTCTTTGCCGGTATCCCTCGGCCAGGCGATGATTCAACCGCAGCCATGGGAACGCGCATGTCCAGAGAAGGTTGTACAACCCGAAAGCAATTCTGGGGAGCTTCGATTTCGACATTTGCAAATCCTATGGAAATGCATGGGGTTTGTCAAATTTTTTCGCCGACGCCGCTGCCCCGCCACCTAAGATACGTGTCATCGGATCCAGCCGCCAGCTTACAGCGGAGGCCTTGTCATTGACAGCCCCAAGATTGTTTGTTACTCGTAAGTGCCACTTGCGGCAGGCAGTGGGAGAAAAGTTCCATGAAACTCTATGCGGATGACCACCAGTCCTCGGATCATCGGACAGCCGAAGACAGCGGTCATATTTTAAAACATACCATCAGCAAAATTCCGCGGCGGCAGATTGTCGCGCTCGGCAGGCTTGTGGGAAGTGCCGCCTATCGTGTGGATGTGCCCCACCGCCGGATTGTTCGGCGCAATCTGAAATTCACCCATCCCGACTGGACCGCTACCCAAATTGAGACCTTATCGCGGCGTGTTTTTCAAAACCTGGGCATCTCGCTTTTAGAGTCTCTCCAGCTGGCAACCCTTTCCCGCGAACAGCTGCTGGGCCGCATCCGGGTTGTCGGTCGGGAAAACCTTCAGACCGCGCTACAACGTAAAAACGGTTTTATTATCGTTTCAGCTCACCTGGGAAGCTGGGAGACCGGCATGCTGTGGCTGGGCTGTTACGCCGATAAACCGATCCTCGGCGTTGCCAAAAAAATCCGTTTCGCACCGCTGAATCGATGGGTGCACCGTTTGCGAACCCGATTTGGGATAGAGATCGTCGATAAAAAAGGCGCCATGCCTGAAATGCGCCGGATGCTGCGCCGGGGTGGTATCGTCGGGCTACTGGTGGATCAGAGCCGGCGGTCGGAGGGTGTCGATGTGGACTTTTTTGGGCACAGGGTCACAACCACCCCGGCGGCGGCCTTTCTGGCCATCCGGTGCAACAGTCCGGTGCTGCCGATTTTCTGCGTACGGGATGACAGCGGGCGGTTAACCGTCGTGGTTCAATCTGCCCTTGAAATCAAGCGAAGCGGGGATTTGCGATCCGATATCCAGTCAAATACCCAGGCGATCACCGCTGTCGTGGAAAAAGCTGTTCGCCGCTATCCCGACCAGTGGTTCTGGGTCCACAAGCGCTGGAAGAAATACTATCCTCACCTTTACCCAGAGTATCAGGCCCGCCGAGAACGTCGTCACCAAAAAGACAGACACCGCAACCCTTCCTGAGGGAAGCCCGGGGCAATCAGAAAAAATAGGCATAACCTATGTGCCATATTCCACATATATTTCAAATTAGTACAGGTTACAGGATGTTATCGATGAATAGGGTGAAGGTTTTTAATCGACCCTGGTTTTTTTTGCTTGATATCACCTGATTTCTGCAATAAAAAATATAGTCTTCGATGAGGAGTGTTTTAAAAAGGCAGTTTTTCTTTTTTTTCTCGATTTTCCTTAAAGACTGCCAGTGATGGCAGAATGCAAGGGGCCTTGTCGATTGATAATGGAAAAGACCGAATTTAAATGTTCAGCCGGGAGATAGTTATGGCCATCAGTCAGGAGTTGTTGGATATTTTAGCCTGCCCCAAGTGTAAGGGTGACATCTATTTAAATGAAGCTAAAGACGGTCTGATTTGTGACCAGTGCAAGCTAGTGTATGAGATTCGGGATGATATCCCGATTATGCTGATTGAAGAGGCCAAACCGCTGGATTAAAATGCTGGCAAGCCAGAAGGCTTGCAAGCTTGGAGGCTCGAAAACCCGCTATCTCTAACGATCTGAAATCAAAGCCTTCCAGCATGATAGCTTCCCGGCCTCCCAGCATTTAGAAATATGAAATATGAGCAAACCTCAGGACCCAAAGCCCGCAAAACTGGTCATCGGTCTTTTCACGAAGGAGCGGGCCCTGTTTGAGGCCCTGGTTGACGAGCTTGGATCACACTTCGGCCCGCTGGATTTGGTCAGCCCGTGGATGCCGTTCGATTATACCTCCTACTACGAGCAGGAGATGGGGCGGCCGCTTTTTCGCCGATTGGTGGTTTTTAAATCACTGATAGCACAAATTGATTTGGCCGGCATAAAATTAAGGACCAACCGTCTGGAAGACCGCTACACCCATAACGAACGGCGTCGGGTCAACATTGACCCGGGCTATTTGTTAAATGAACGCTTTGTGTTAGCCTCCGGCAAGAACTTCAGCCACCGAATCTATATCGGTGACAGGATCTATGCGGACTTAACGCTAATTTATCAGCGCGGAGCTTTTGAGAAACTACCCTGGACCTATCCAGACTATGCGGACCAGCCGGTTATCCGTTTTCTTGTGCAGGCCCGGGCCAAATATGCCGCTGATTTAAAAGGAATAAAGTTATGATTAAAAGCATGACCGGTTATGCGGCTGCCGAAAAAACCGCCGACGCAATTACGGTGACGGCCGACATGCGGGCATACAACCACCGTCATCTGGATATTGTGCTGCGGATACCGCCCGGCTGTATGGTACTCGAAGACAAGATAAAAGCACTTGTGGCCGAGCATATTGCCAGAGGAAGAGTGGAGATCAGACTTCAGATCAAAGATGAGTCCGAACAGGCAGTGGCTTTTGAAATTGATCTGCCCAGGGCCAGGGCGGTTTACAGCATCCTTGAGCAGTTACAAGCGGAGTTTGATCTGGGCAATGATATATCCATCGAGCATCTGTTAACTCCGGGTGGTATTATCAGAGCGGTTGAGCCGGTCGATGAACCCGGCAGCCTGTGGGAAACGATTAAGGCCTGCCTGAACGAGGGCCTTGAGGGGCTTGAGCGCATGCGCCAGAAAGAAGGTGATTTCATCGCCGATGATCTGTCTGCCAGGCTAAATTTTATCGAACAAAGTACGGCTGAAATAAGGCAGGTTTCCCAGGTGGTGTTGGCGCAATATCAGGAGCGCCTGAAGGAGCGCATAGCGGTGTTGACCCGCGACACCGCGGAAATTGATCCTGTGCGACTTGCCCAGGAGGCGGCTTTTTTAGCAGACCGCAGTGATATATCGGAAGAAATTGTCAGGGCAGAGAGCCATGTAAAGCAGTTTCGTCAGATAATGGCCGCCGAAGAACCCGGAGGGCGTAAACTCAACTTTCTTTTGCAGGAGCTCAACCGGGAATATAACACGATAGGTGCCAAAATCGGCCATGCCGATACATCCCACAAAATTGTCAATATTAAATCAGAATTGGAAAAGATCAGAGAGCAGATTCAAAATGTAGAGTAAAAAAGGTTCAGGGTTCCCGGTTCCGGGTTCAGAGATTGAGCGCGACCGCTGACCCTTTGAACCTAAAGCGCATACGCGAGCACACCGCAGAAACGAATGGGGGGATCCAAATATTTGTTTTGGCGGTAACCAGCAGAAATGGAGGTAGGATGGATCAAACTCTTTTAAACATCGGTTTTGGAAGTACGGTGGTGTCGGACCGGGTGGTTGCGATTGTGTCGCCGAACTCCGCTCCGATGAAACGACTCAAGGACGAAGCCCGCAAAGAAAAACGACTGATCGATGCCACCCACGGCCGCCGCACCCGTTCAATAATTGTCATGGACAGCAACCACGTCGTGCTATCGGCCATCCAGGCCGAAACCGTTTCTCAGCGCTATGCCTTGCTGAAAGAGTCGGCTTGATCAAAATGAAAACGGGGCAGGTAAAAAAGGCTCGGGCGAAGGTCGACATAAGTCTGTCCAAAAGTCCGGGCCATCTTTTTATCATTTCGGCACCATCCGGGGCCGGCAAATCAACCCTGGGCCGCGCCATGCTGGATCAGTTCCCAGATCTTTTGTACTCGATTTCATATACGACCCGGTCCCCGCGTCAGGGGGAGCAAAACGGAGTTGACTATTATTTCATCACCAAAGACGATTTTGAAAACGGGATTGCCTGCCACCGATGGGCTGAGTGGGCTGAGGTGCACGGAAACTACTACGGCACCTCAGCGGATTTTTTGGATAAAAAACTTTCAGCCGGGAAGGATATCCTGCTGGACATAGACATTCAGGGAACCCGTCAAATTCTCACGCGTTACCCCGATGCCATTACGATATTCATCATGCCGCCCTCGCTGGAAATTTTGAGGCAGCGCCTTGAAGCGCGCGGTACCGATAGCCCGGCAAATATTGCCGTGCGACTGGACAACGCCCGCAAAGAAATGGCGGCCAAGGATATGTATCGTCATATCGTCATCAATGATCGGCTGCCTGACGCTACTGCAGAAATGATCAACATTTTCGAGAACTATCGTTCGTGAAGACCGAAATACTCTATGGTATCCATCCGGTATACGAGGCGTTAAGCGCCCGGCGGCGGCATATTCACCGGATTTATCTTCAAAAAGACAATCCATCAGGCCGCCTGGCCCGACTGGGGTCTATAGCAGACAGCCAAGGCGTCCGGGTCGAACGGATCGGATCCGGAGAGCTTAAAACACATGCCGGTGCTGCCGGACATCAGGGTGTGGCCGCCCGGGTGGGACCCTATCCCCTGACCGCCGTATCTGACCTGCTGTCAGCGACCGAAGCAAGGAGCCGGCCGCTGTTTTTGATAATGCTGGATAATATCCTCGATCCCCAAAACCTGGGGGCCATCATCCGGACGGCTTTGTGTGTCGGAATCGACGGTGTCATTATGCCCAAAGACCGCAGTGCCCCGATTAGCCCGGCGGTTTCCAGGGCTTCCGCCGGCGCGCTGGAGCATATCCGTTTAAGCCGGGTAACCAACCTGGTACAAACCATAAAGCAATGTAAAAAGAGCGGGCTTTGGATTATGGGTCTGGATAAAGGGGCCGAGCAGTGCCTTTATGACGGGGATATGACGGGATCCCTTGCCATTGTTCTCGGCGGTGAGCAAAAAGGGATACGACCGCTGGTAAAAAAGCATTGCGACTTTTTGGTTGCCATCCCCCAGCGGGGTGCGGTCGATTCGCTGAATGTCTCGGTGGCAGCAGCGGTGGCCATGTATGAGGCATTCAGGCAGAGGCAAAAAGATTAGGGTTCAGGTGCCAGGTGTCAGGCCGAACCACAGCGTGTTCAAGAAGGCATTCGCTTGGCGCTGCTGCGCAAACTGTTTTAGCCTTATTGTAGTGCTAATGTTCGCTGACACCTGAAACCTGACACCTGAAACCAAATAATATGCCAGAGACAGCCAGATAAGTTAATGATCGCCGGTCTCCTACATAAATTTTACGACATCATCCAGGAGGCCGTTTTTCCGCCCAAATGTTTGGTATGTGAAGCTTTCTATCGGATTCCGCTACACTACCGCGGTGGGATTTCAGACGATGCCGGTCCTGATGAGACGGCCGGGCCGTTATCGGTCCAGGCGCAGGCGGCGATATCGCTGGCAACTTGTCTGTGCCCAGATTGCCTGGCCGAGCTGGCAACGGTTGAATCGCCGCTTTGCATCTGCTGCGGCCTGCCGTTTAACAGCCGGCAGGATCAGGATCACTATTGTGGTGCCTGCCTGGGTTCCGGTCAAGAATTCGGAATCGCCCGGGCACCGCTGGTATATGACAGAATCGTCACGAAGCTCATTCATTGCTTTAAATACAAGGGCAAAATTCAATTGGCCCGGCCGCTCGGTGAACTCCTCTTGACGGCCTTTAACCGTTTTTGGGATATCAACACTATCGATATGATCTTGCCTGTACCGCTGCATTCCAGCAGGCTCAGGCGGCGGGGATTTAATCAGGCCAGCCTGCTGATTCGAAACTGGTACAGAATTGCGGACCGTCATTTTTGTGATCTATCCCATATTCGGATTGCGGACGACCTTTTGATCAGAAGCATGCCAACGGCACCCCAATCGGCTCTCGGGCGCGTCCAGCGCCGGCGCAACATACAAAGCGCCTTTGGCCTCGGCGGTAAGGAGCAGATCGGCGGCAAAAAAATATTGCTGATCGATGATGTCTATACCACCGGTGCTACCGTGAGCGAATGCAGCCGGCTGCTGTTGAACGGCGGAGCGCGGCAGGTTGATGTATTGACATTGGCCCGCGCCGTCTGAGCATGGACCGTTGAACCATTTATGTGTTAAGGTGGAAGCCCCTGCGGTTTCGGCTCATAGATACAGGCGTGCTGGCACAGTGCAGTATTGGAGTGCTGTTGTCCGATTCCAATACGCATTGCGTCAATACGCCAAAATATCATGTTGCCAGATGCTGGATTTTAGTCCCCTTTATAATTGTTTATAACCGCGTAAGGGAAGAATTGGGAAATGATGAATGCATCTGAAAAAATAGTGACCCTTGAAGATCTTGTGGCCCGGCTGGAAAAGGTTCGGGAATCCGGGCAAACGGTTGTCTTCACCAATGGGTGCTTTGATTTACTGCATGTGGGCCATGTCAGGTATCTTGCAGCGGCGAGATCCCAGGGGGATCTGCTGATCGTCGGCTTGAACAGCGATGCTTCCGTACGGTTGATCAAAGGCCCCAAGCGGCCGATCGTTCGCCAGAAGCACAGGGCTGAGGTTCTGGCAAGTCTGATGTGTGTGGACTACGTCGTTTTATTTGAGGAACCAGACCCGCTTAGGCTCATTCAAACCGTAAAACCCGATGTGCTGGTCAAAGGCGAAGATTGGGCGGAGGATGCGATTATCGGCGCAGAGGATGTTAAATCAGGGGGCGGAAAAATAGTGCGCATCGCATTTGTCGAGGAAGGCTCCACGACCGGTATTATTCAGACCATAGTGCGGCTACATCAGGGAGATTGAGGTGATGATATCCGCGACCTGCAATGGGGCAACCTATTACCAGTTTGACAACCTGGCCCGGTTCTCGACCATAGATCACGGGATTTTTACCAGGAACACCGGCTACAGCCGACCACCCTTTGCCAGTTTAAATATCAGTTATGGTATCGGCGACGAGGAGAAGACCGTTGATAGAAACCGTGATATTATTGCGGGGATAATGGGGGCGGCTGAAATGACTTACCTCAACCAGGTTCACGGCTGTGATATTGCCGTGCTGGACCGCCATTGGCAACCTATTTATAAACCGGCCAATTCCGAACCTATAACTGCCGATGCGGCGATGACGGACCGGCCGGGAAACTATCTTTCAATTCAGGTGGCCGACTGCCAGTCAGTTTTGATGTATGAGCCTGCGCGGCAAGTTGTGGCCAATGTGCACAGCGGATGGCGCGGGAGTATCGGCAACATCATCGGGCGCGCCGTTGAGGCCATGGAACAAAATTTTGCCTGTCGTCCGGATCTTATTCGGGCTGGAATCGGTCCGTCTTTGGGACCCTGTTGCGCGGAATTTATCCACTATAGAACCGAGATTCCCAAAGCGTTTTGGCACTATAAAGATTCGGACGACCATTTCGATTTCTGGGCTCTTAGCATCGACCAGCTGATCAATGCCGGTGTTTTACAGGAAAATATTGAATCCAGCCACATGTGCACCCGGTGCCGGACGGATGAATTTTTTTCCTATCGCGCCGAAAGAACCACAGGCCGTTTTGCGGCGGTGATAGGACTCAAGGGAATGACGAATGAGGAATGACTTTGGAATGACGAACGACGAATGTCGAATTAAGGTTGGCGCTACGCTCGATCTTTTTTACATATAATCGATAGGATTCCACAATTCGTCATTTGTCAATCGACATTCAAAAGGAAACGCCATGTTTCAGCATCAAGCGCAAGTCTTATGGAACCAAAACCTGAGCACCGATTATTACAGAATCGGGTTGTCATGCCCGGCACACTATGCCGTGGCCAAGCCCGGCCAGTTTATCATGTTGGGTTTCAGCGGTCAGACGGACCCCCTGTTGCGCCGTCCCTTTTCGATTCACAGGCTGATCGTTTCAAAGGATAAGCTCGAGGGTTTTGAGCTGTTGTATAAAGTCGTGGGCAAAGCCACTGCAATTATGGCCCGCCAACGGCCCGGCGATAGGGTGGAAGTTCTCGGCCCTTTAGGAACGGGGTTCATAATCCCCCGCACGGCCAGGGTCGTTCACGTGGTGGCGGGCGGCATCGGCGTCGCACCCCTGGTGTTTCTGGCCATTCAACTGCATGCCAAAAACTTCGATTTTTCAAATTGCCGCGTATTTATCGGGGGGCGCACCAGGGAGGACCTTTTGTGCCTGGATGAATTTGTTCGCCTGGGATTAAGAGTGGAAACCACCACCGATGACGGCAGCGCCGGCGATCAATGTCTGGTCACCCATCCCTTGGAGGCGGCCGTTGATCGCCATCCACCGGATTTGATCGTTGCCTGCGGTCCGATGGCAATGCTGGCGTGCGTGACCGGCATCGCTGAAAAGTATCACGTTCCCTGCCAAGTCTCAATTGAAACCATGATGGGATGCGGCATGGGCGCCTGTCTGGGATGTGCCGTTGAGGGTGGGGCGGGTCAGGATCGATATTTACACGCCTGCCTCGATGGCCCCGTCTTTGATGCTGCAGATTTAAACCTTGTTACCGGCAACGGGATTATTACCTGAATCTTGCCTGATAATCAAGGCGATACTGAAAGCTTCCGACGCCTGCAAAATTCAGGCGTTTATTTAAAAAGTATGAATTTTGCATTGACTTGGCCCCAATCCTCTGTTAGGTTCTGAACCTTTAAATCGATCTGATTCAGTGCCTTTTCCAGCAGGAAATGGATGAAAAGAGAAACCCGGCGTACATTCAGAGAGTTGGCTTATTACAGCAGTCTGGGCCTCTCCGTTTCGTTTGCCGTTTTCATTGGTCTGGGTATCGGGGTGTTGTTGGACCGCAAATTTGAAACATCACCCTGGTGTACGTTGATTTTTCTGGGTTTCGGTATCGTCGCCGGTTTCAGAAACATAGGACGTGCCATCAAAAAAGTCCGAAAATTGTAAGCAACTGGATGGAGCGAAGGTGGAAATTCAGCAGCGCATTCTTACATTTGTAACCCGCACCAACTGGATTCTATTTGCTGTTGCCAGTATTATCGGCTTTTTGCTCATGCCCGCCGATTTTGCCGTCGGCATCCTGTGCGGGGGCCTGCTGGTTACGGCGAATTTCCACCTGCTGGCACGGACATTAAAAAAAGCGCTGACCCCACCGCATCTTACCTCCCACAATGTCGTTATCGCCAAGTATTTTATTCGGTTTATCGCCAGTGGATTTATAATTTTCATTCTCATTGCCGGTCATTATGTAAATCCATTAGGGCTCATTATCGGACTTTCGGTTGTGGTTATCAGTATCATGCTTGCGACCCTGAGCGAACTTAAAAAACTTATTTTCAAGGAGGCGGTCTAAGGATGGAACATCCCTATCTTTTTTTAGTCAAGCTTTTTGAGATTGTCGGATTGGGGCATTTTGCGCATGCCTACCCCCATGTGATTTATACCTGGTTTGTGATCCTTTTGCTGATCCTTTTCGCGGTGCTGGCAACCCGCAAAATTGAAATGATTCCCACCAAGGCACAAAACTTTTTTGAAATTGTCGTTTCAGGTATGGAAGAATTCATGGTGGATATCACCGGTGAGGAGGGCCGCTGGTTTTTTCCGATTATCGCAACCATCTTCATTTATATCGCCACATGTAACTTGCTGGGACTGGTTCCCGGTTTTTACCCGCCCACCGCCAGCATTAATACGACTGCCTCTTGTGCCATACCGGTATTTTTGTTTACGCATTTTATCGGAATCAAGTACCATGGCATTAAATATATCAAACATTTTCTGGGCCCGGTATGGTGGCTGATCCCGATTATTCTGCCCATCGAGCTCATCGGGCACCTGGCGAGAATTTTATCCCTTTCATTCCGGCTTTTCGGCAACATCACCGGACATGAACTGGTGTTGGCGATTTTGTTCATGCTGGCCGGTGCCTTCTTTGCTCCGCTGCCGATTATGGCCATGGGTATTTTCGTGGCATTTGTTCAGGCCTTTGTCTTCTTTCTGCTGTCGATCATGTATTTTGCCGGCGCCATGGAAGAAGCACATTAAATTTTTTTTGGAATGGCGAATGTCGAAGGGCGAATGACGAATTAAGGATGTCGCATCGCTCCTGCTTATAAAATAAAATTGATAGAATTCCACAATTCGCCATTCGTCATTCATCATTCGACATTCAAATGGTCATTATTCATTGCTCAACAATGGGTGACTTGGAAGAAGCCCAACAACATATCAACCAAAGGAGGTAGACTAGAGTATGGAAACAAAAGCATTGGAGTTTTTTATCGCGTGTGTGACGGCGGCCGGTTTCGGAATTGCGATCGCGGCATTTGGTTGTGGTATCGCCCAGGGTATCGGGCTGCGTTCGGCTGTTGAGGGTATCGCCAGAAATCCCGAATCATCCGGTAAGGTCACCGTTACCATGTTGATCGGACTTGCTCTGATCGAGTCGCTGTGTATTTACGCGCTCGTCGTTGCTTTGATCCTTATCTTTGCGCATCCTCAGGCAGCCTCGATTGCCGCCCTGTTTGCACGTTAACAGCAGAAGATGCAACCGTTCATCCAAAAAGGGCAGTGTTCGCCAGACGGACGCTGCCCTTTTTAATTCCGCTGCAACCGCAACGGGCCCGATAACACCCCCAGCAGGGTCCCCCATGCCATTATTTTTCCCATATCGCAGTTAATTCTTTAGTTTTTTCGTCACCGGCCGATATAATCCCTGGAGCCTTTCCACTGATTACCCTTAAATTTGAAGACACCAGGCGCCCGACCGGTATCCGGTATGTTAATGCCGTTCGAGCGTTAGCCGGTAAAATGTTATCCTATACGGTGACGTCACCATGGTTGGACCAAACCAACCAGCGGCCCCGAGGTAAAAATTATGGACGAAGCCCAAATCTACAAAAAACTGGACAGGATTAAAGAAATCCCGACCTTGCCGACAATCGTATTTGAACTCAACCAGCACCTTCAAAACCCGGAGACATCCATTGCCAAGGTGAGCGAAACCATCGAAAAAGATCAGGCCATGGCCTTAAAGATACTCAAACTCGTGAATTCGGCTTTTTATGGGTTTCGATCCAAGGTCAGTGACATAAAAAATGCAGTGGTTTTGCTGGGCTTTAATGCGGTCCGTAACGCCATTGTTTCGGTTTCGATTATTAACACCCTGCCCAAAACACTTTTGTTCCAGGATTTTGAAATGATCGACTTCTGGAAGCATTCCCTGGCGGTTGCTGTAACCAGTAAGAACATCGCTCAGAAGGCCGGGATGGAATCACCGGACAACTGTTTCGTCGGCGGCCTGCTGCACGATATCGGCAAAGTGATCATGGCTCAATATTTCAAGGACGATTTCGCAAAGGTGTGGAGCCGCATGCAAAACGAATACCTGCCTTTTCACGAGGCCGAGCAACAGGAATTGCCGGTGGATCATACCAAAATCGGCGCCTACCTTGCCGATCGTTGGGCGCTTCCCAATGGGCTGATCGATGCGATTCGCTGGCACCACGATTTTCAGCCGAACAACGGCAACGCCGGATTCATGATCAATATTCATCTGGCCGACATTCTGGTAAACAGCTATGACGAGCATCCGGATTGCACCCTTGACATGGGTGCGATGCACCCGGAGGTCGTGAAATTTTTAATGGTCCAAATGGAAAATACTTCCGACTGGTATGCCAATCTGGCCGGAGAAATCGAAGCGGCCCATGCTTTTTTTCTGGCAGACGAATTCTAATGTTGCACGGGTTGCCTGTTTCGCGTCGCGGGGTGCGGGTTAAGGGGTGGGGGGGTGTACAACAGACAGTCCGAAATCTTCTAACTCCGTCCTCTGTCCTCTGTCCTCCGTCCTCTGTATTCTGAACCCAGGACTTTCGCCAGATACTGGCCGGTGTAGGAATTATGGATTTTGGTAATTTCCTCCGGCGTCCCGCATGCGACAATATAGCCACCCTCATCGCCGCCTTCCGGCCCCAGGTCGATGATATGATCGGCCGTCTTTATTACATCCATGTTATGCTCGATGACGATCACGCTATTGCCGGCTTCCACCAGTTGATTGAGCACACCCAACAGTTTGCCGATATCATCGGCATGCAGTCCGGTGGTTGGCTCATCTAATATGTAAACGGTTTTGCCGGTGCCTTTTTTGCTGAGCTCCCTTGACAGTTTTACGCGCTGGGCTTCGCCGCCCGACAGGGTCGTGGCTGCCTGGCCGATCTGGATATAACCCAGGCCCACTTCCCGCAGGGTTTCCAATATTGACTTTATTTTGGTTATGCGGGAGAAAAAGCTGAAAGCCTGGTTAACGGTCATCTCCAGGACTTCCTTGATATTTTTGCCCTTGTACCGAATCTCCAGCGTCTCGCGATTGTAGCGGTTTCCGTGGCACACATCGCAGGCGACGTACACATCGGGCAAAAAATGCATTTCGATCTTGATGATGCCGTCGCCCTGGCAGGCCTCGCATCGACCCCCTTTCACATTAAAACTGAAACGACCCGCCTTGTAACCGCGCATACGGGCTTCCGGTGTTCGCGAAAAAAGCTCTCTGATATGGGAAAACAGGCCGGTATATGTTCCGGGATTGGATCGCGGTGTTCGGCCAATCGGAGATTGGTCGATATTGACCACTTTGTCTATTTGTTCCAGCCCCTGCAGATCGCGGTGACGGCCTGCTATAATGCGAGCATGGCGCAGCCGTTGAACCAGGGCGGGGTAGAGGGTTTCCAGGATCAGCGTTGATTTGCCGGAGCCGGACACCCCGGTTACACAGGTAAAACACCCCAGGGGAAAGGATGCATCAATATTCTTCAGATTATTCTGGGCAGCGCCTTCAATGACAATTTGCCCGCGATGGCCCTGACGTCTGGTGGTGGGCAAATGAATGGCTTTGCGTCCAGACAGGTATTGACCGGTCAGAGAAGTTTCATGGGTCAGCAGCTGATCGGGTGGACCGGCAAATACGACCTCTCCGCCATTGACACCCGCAGCGGGGCCCATGTCAACGACAAAATCAGCGGCGCGGATGGTTTCTTCATCGTGTTCAACCACGAGAACCGTGTTGCCGAGATCGCGCATTTTCAAAAGAGTTGACAGAAGCTGCTGATTATCCTTCTGGTGCAAACCGATGCTGGGTTCGTCCAGAACGTAAAGGACGCCGGTTAATTTGGATCCGATTTGCGTCGCCAGACGAATGCGCTGGCTCTCGCCGCCGGACAGCGATTGAGCCGAACGGTCAAGGGTCAGGTATGCGAGGCCGACACTCTGCAGGAAACCAAGCCTCTCGACGATCTCTTTCAAAATTCGGCGTGCAATTATTTCTTTTTTACCACCCAAGCGCAGATCCAGAAAGAAATTGCGGGACCGGGCCACCGACAATGCGGTGATTTCATATATGTTAAGATCGCCGATCTTAACCGAGCGACTGGCTGGGTTTAATTTTGTGCCGGTGCACACCGAGCAGGTTTTAAAATTCATGTATTGCTTTATTTCTTCCCGGATATAATTAGAATCCGTTTCCCGGTAGCGACGTTTCAAATTAGGGATGACACCTTCAAAAGGCTTCTGGTAGGTATAACGCCGGTTGCTGCGCTCAAAATAGAAGTTGATGGCATCATTGCCGGAGCCATAGAGGATGGCGCGCTGAAAGTCTCCAGGCAGATCCCTGAACGGCGTATAAATATCGGTCCCAAAAGCTTTGGTCAGTGCATCCAGGAATTCGATGAAATGCATGCTGTTGCGTTTGGCCCAGACACTGACCGCGCCTTCACGCAGGGAGAGCTCCGGGTTGGGGATGATCAGTTCAGGGTCCAACTCGGTGGTCCAGCCCAGGCCATCGCAGGCCGGACAGGCTCCCTGGGGGGAGTTGAATGAGAAGCTGGCCGGGGTAAATTCGGGATAACTGATTCCGCATGTTGTGCAGGCGGATTTTTCACTGAACAGAATGCTATCCTTCCCAGGCGTATCGACTGTTACCAGACCACCGGACTGGGCCAGTGCCAATTCCAGCGAGTCGGCCAGGCGCTTGCGGATACCGTCTTTGATGATCAGACGGTCGACGACGACGTCCAGATCATGCTTTTTGTTTTTCGCCAGTTCGTTGATCTCTTCAATATCCAAAATCTTTCCGTCGACACGGACACGGGCAAATCCTTCTTTTTTCAATCTTTTCAAAAGGCTTTGTTGGCTGCCCTTTTGCCCGGTAACCACAGGAGCCAGAACAATCGCCCGGGAACCCCCGGGTAAGGACATGACGCGATCCACAATCTGATCGATCGTCTGGGAAGAGATGGGACGACCGCAGCGGTAACAATGCGGGGTTCCGACCCTTGCAAAGAGCAACCGCAGATAGTCGTATATTTCCGTGACAGTTCCGACCGTTGAGCGGGGGTTATGGCTGGCCGTTTTTTGCTCAATCGCTATGGCCGGCGAAAGACCTTCGATGAGATCGACATCGGGTTTGTCCATGCGCTCCAAAAATTGCCGGGCATAGGTCGAAAGGGATTCCACGTACCGGCGCTGCCCCTCGGCATATAGGGTGTCAAAGGCAAGGGTCGACTTTCCGGAGCCGGACAATCCGGTGATCACCACCAATTTATTGCGCGGCAGTTCGACATCGATATTTTTTAGATTGTGCTGTCGGGCACCCCGTATGATAATTTTTTTTGCAGACATATTTTACAGTTCTCACACCAGCGGTTTCCATAATCTGGAACAACCTCCTCAAGAGCAGTATCAGGGGTTGTTGAAAAGCGTTCCCTTACTTACATGTTCCGAGAGAAATTTTCAAATATAATTCCTCTAACCATCTGTTGCAATTGCAGTTTATGAAGTAAAAAAGTTATGAACAATTTATATTTCATCTTTTTTAAAAATTAAAGATAATAAAAGAAAATAAGAGATTTCGTAAGATGTACCGAATGTTAATAACTAGCGCCAATTGGTGGATATGCTTAAAATGCTTAAAAAAAATCTCGACATACAAAGTTCGCAGTTAACGAAGGTTGTCGGGGAAATGCAAAAATTTTTCAATAAAAACAGTTATATAAAAATTGTTCAAAAATCTAATATAGCTTACTCAAGAATCGCCTATTCCGGGTTTGACACTTTTCGGTTGATGCCATAAACAGGCACAAGCTTTCTTCAGGTGCGTGCATAACCGACGTAACCCTTCCCGGCCATTTAACTCCTGTAGTTAAAACCAGTTGGCAAATTCATTAAACTTTAACTTTATCTCTTAGTCTTTTAAATGAGTTAGAAAATTCGGCTTTATGGAAGCAGTTTGGAAAAAGGTAAAATCTGCGATTAAGCGACGCATTCCAGGCCACAGTTTCAAAATGTGGATCGAACCGTTGAATGTTAGCCAGACCGACCCAAATAACTGGGTGATCTACTGTCCCAATTTCTTTTCAAAGAAGCGGGTGCAGGGCCTTTACGGCGATCTGATTAAAAGCACCATCCAGGACTCCATGGGCCAGGACTGTGGGTTGAAGTTTGAAATAACCAGCAAAGCCAGCACGACAGTTGCCACCAGCGGCGGCAGTTCTCAGTTGCAGTTGCCGACCGAAAATGCGCGTCCCTGCAGTGGGCGATTTTTAAGGGGGGATTTTACGTTTGACCGCTTTGTTGTCGGCAGCAATAATGATTTTGCCTATTCAGCATCTCTGGCGCTGGCCTCTCGCCAGGAGACCCAACAAAACGCCCTGTTTTTGTTGTCCAAAACCGGTATGGGAAAAAGCCATCTATCCCAGGCCATTGGGAATCATATACTCTCCCTTTACCCTCAAGAGCGGGTCTATTATATTACCGCCGAGAACTTCAGCAATGAAATGGTGCAAGCCTACCGGCATGACGACATTGACAAGTTCAAAAGCAAATACCGCCGGCAGTGTGATGTCTTGCTTTTGGAAGATGTGCATTACCTCAGTGGCAAGGAGCGCACCCAGATTGAGCTGGCCCTGGTGCTCGATTCGCTTTTCGAATTCGGCAAGCGGATTATTTTTTCAAGCTGCTATCTGCCGGCCGACATCCCCAAACTGAGTGACGAATTAAGATCGCGTTTATCCTACGGCCTAATTTCAACCATCGATCCACCTAATTTCCGCACTAGAGTCAGGATCCTGAATAAAAAACTGGGACTCAACGGCTACCGGATGCCTGAAAACGTGATTCAATATCTGGCCGGTGAGTTGACCGATGATGTGCGGCAACTTGAAAGCGGGATGAACGGTGTTGCCGCCAAGTCATCGCTGCTGGGGATTCCGATTGATCTGAACCTGGCCGAGAGTGTCGTTAAAAATATTGTGCGCCAGCGCAAACGCATCACCATCGATGTCATCAAAAAGCTTGTATGCAAATATTATAATGTCAGTGTGGAAGATGTCATGTCGCGCTCGCGCAAGCAGAATCTCGTCAGGCCCCGGCAAATAGCGATCTATCTGTCACGGCACTATACCGATGCGCCCCTGCAGAGCATCGGCAAATCCTTTAACCGCTATCATGCCACCGCATTGCATTCCATAAACTGCATTGAACGCGGCATAAAGAAAGACAGTTCGATAAAAAAACAGGTTGGCTTTTTCCGCGAAAAGCTGGAGTCCGGCAAGTTTTAGGAAGTGCCAATGACGATTGACGAATGTCGAATTAAGGTTGTCGCTGCGTTCCTCCTTCTAAAACAAAATCGACAGAATTCCTTCATTCGGCATTCGACATTCGTCCTTCGACATTTTATAAATCCACCCGCTATCCATCCAATCGTCCTTGCCCTACACCTTTAACAGGCTCAACATCTCGCCATGAATATGCCCATTGGAGGCCAGGATTTCCAAATCATCGATGGTGTAGGGCTGATTGGCAAATGTGGTCACCTTACCGCCGGCCTCTGCGACAATCAGGGCGCCGGCAGCGGTATCCCAGGGCTTTAAATGCTGTTCCCAGAAGCCTTCGAAGCGTCCGCAGGCCACATAGCACAGGTCGAGCGCGGCCGCCCCCAATCGCCGCATACCCTGTGCGACCTTGAGGCAGTTGCCGTATCGGGTGATTACCGGCTCAAAAATTTCTCCGACATTATATGCGAATCCCGTCACCAGCAAGCTGTCGCTGATCGTCTCGACCGCAGAGACATGGATCGGTTGCCCATTGAGGCAGGCACCTCGTCCCTTGATCGCTGAAAACAGCTCTTCTTTTAGCGGGTCTAAAATGATTCCCAGGACCATGTCGTCTTGAAATGCGAGGGCGATTGAAATGCAGAATATCGGTACCTGATGGGCAAAATTAACCGTGCCATCCAGGGGATCGATGATCCATTTAAAATCAGCAGCACCATTTTTTAATCCGGCTTCTTCGCTGAGAATTTCATGCTCGGGAAAATGGCTGCGGATGACAGTGATAATTTCTTTTTCAGACTCGGTATCGGCCTCGGTAACGATTTCCTGCGCCGCCTTCTTGTGGATCCGGGATATATTACCGAACCGCTTCCGCAATATCCGGGCGCTTTTTTCGGCGGCTGCCACCGCCACCTGTCTGTGGGATTCAAGATTCATTTGCAAACCCCCTTTGGGGAATGTCGAATGACGATTGTCGAATGCCGTGGGGATGTCGAATTTCGAATGACGAATGTCGAATTGAGGTTGTCGCTGCGCGCCTTCTTTTCTAAATTAAAAAAGATAGAATTCCTTCATTCCTCAATCTTCATTCGTCATTTGACACTCCAGAATCCTTTCCATTTCCTCAATGACGGGCATCAAGGTTGATCTGGTTTTAGCCGAAACCGCCGCGCCCATTAACTTTCGCTCCAGGCGTTGGCTGGTGGGCGAATCGACAAGGTCCATCTTATTCAGCACCCTGATCGTCTTGGTCTTGTGAAGATTTAGATCTGCCAGGATTTTTTCAACTGATTTGATCTGCTCTTCGAATCGGGGGTTGCTGATGTCGATGACATGGAGCAAAAGATCGGCACTTTCCAGTTCTTCCAATGTCGCCCGGAAAGCCGCCATGAGGTCTTTGGGCAAATCCCTGATAAATCCAACGGTGTCGGTAATGATGACTTCCAAATCCCTGGGAAATCTTAACCGCCGGCTGGAAGGATCCAATGTGGCAAAAAGGCGGCTTTCGGCCACCACTTTGCTTTTCGTAAGGGTGTTGAGCAGCGTCGATTTGCCGGCGTTGGTGTATCCGATAATCGATATGACCGGTAGCTCTTTTTTATGCCTTTTAGCCTTCTGCTGGCTTCTTTGCAGCCTGACGGCATGAAGGGCTTTTTCCAAGCGTGCGATGCGCTCCCTGGCCCGGCGCCGGTTGATTTCAAGCTTTGTCTCACCGGGGCCGCGGCCACCGATGCCCCCGGTTAAACGCGACATGGCCGTATTTTTTAGCACCAGGCGCGGCAGCAAATATTTCAGCTGGGCCAATTCTACCTGCAGCTTGCCTTCCCGGCTGCGGGCGCGTTGCGCAAAAATGTCCAAAATCAGCTGGGTGCGATCGATGACCTTGAATTCTGTCTGATCCGTAATCGATCTTATCTGGGAAGGATTGAGCTCTTGATCGAAAATGATCATGGTCGCCGTCTCCTGCAACGCCAGTATGGCCAGATCCTGAAGTTTGCCGGGTCCGATCAACAGCCTCGAGTCGGCGCTGCTTCTCTGCTGCAGAACCGAACCCACGACTTCGATCCCTCCGGACAGGGCAAGCTCGCGGAGCTCGGCCATCGACTCCTGGGATTCTTGTTTGCTCTCTGATGACACGCTGACCAGCAGCGCTCTTTCCTTGTTGGAATCAGCCCGATACATGCTGCCAACCCGGGCAAGCTCGTCCTCCAGAGCCTGGATCAGTGCCAGACAGTCAATGTTCAGGTCACCGGGATTCAGAGGCGGCAGAATCTGATAAGGCTTTTGATCGGCGTTTTTGGGCATGACGTGGGCGAGATGCACTTTTTGTGGAAGCCCCTCCTGGTTGCTCAAAATTACCGCCATCAAGTCCAACCGCAGCAGCGCCAAGTCGGTAAGGTCGTCGGCCGTCAGGGCTTCATGGTTTAAATGGGTATGAATACATCGCAGTCCCTTTAAACGGCCAGGTGCGGCGCGGTATTCTCTGGTGTCAGGGATGACAATTTTTTTGTGATCGCCAACGATTACAAAGGCCACCTTGCTGCGGCGATTGACCAGGATGCCGATCTGACGGCGGATGTCACGTGATATTGTGCAAAGGTCACGGGCGAGTTCAGGGGTAAGCAAAAAATGGGGCGGGATGCGACGGCGGTACAGGTTTTCCAGTCTTTTAATTTGGTTCGCTTTTAAACCGCTGGTATTTCCGTAAACTTTTTTCAACCGGCCACAACTTCCTCGGATGCCATATTTTCAAACCGGGTAAAGGAATTTAAAAAGGTTAAATATACGTCGCCGGTAGGGCCGTTGCGCTGCTTGGACAGCAGGATTTCGGCAATTCCCCGGTTGGGGCTGTCTTCTTCTTTGTTGTAGACTTCATCCCTGTATATAAAGGCGACCACATCCGCATCCTGTTCCAGTGCACCCGATTCCCTTAAGTCGGAAAGCCGCGGTCTTTTATCGGTTCGCTGTTCCAGCATCCGGTTAAGCTGGGAAAGGGCGAGAACCGGAAGCTCGAGCTCTTTGGCCAAGGCTTTCAAGGACCGGGAAATCTCGGAGATTTCAAGATCTCTTCGTTCAGCGCCTGCGCGCCCCTGCATCAACTGCAGATAGTCGATAATGATCAAACCGATGTTCTTATCCATTTTCAGACGTCGGGCTTTGGCGCGTATTTCCATGGCCGAAAGGCTGGCAGAATCGTCGATGTAAATGGGGGATTCTGACAGAATGCCGGCGGCATCCGTCAGCCGATGCCAATCTTCCATGCTGAAAAAGCCGCCCCGCAAGCGTGACGAATCGATGCGTGCTTCCGAACAGAGCATCCGCAGCGACAGTTGCTCTTTGGACATCTCCAGGGAGAATATGGCGACTGGTATGTTGGCTTCCACGGCTGCATGCCGGGCAATATTCAGTGCCAGCGCTGTTTTGCCCATGCTAGGCCGCGCCGCCAAAATGATCAGATCGGAATTTTGAAGCCCTGAGGTCAGATTGTCCAATTGATTAAATCCGGTGGGTACGCCGGTGACGAGACTGCGATTACCCTGGTTTTCTTCAAGGGTTTCAATATTGCCGAGAATGATTTTGCTGATGGGATAGAAGGCCTGCTGGGATTTGTTTTCGGTGATTTCAAAAATAGCCGATTCAGCAAAGTCGATAACTTCATCGGCATTGCCCTGTTCCCTGAAACAGCGTTTGACAATCGCATTGGCCTTTTCGATCAGCCGCCGCAACGAGGCTTTGTCATGGACAATTTTTGCGTAATGCGGGGCATTGACCGCCGGAGGCGCTATATCCAGAAGACGCGAAAGGTAGCTGATACCCCCGATTTCTTCGAGCTGTCCCTTCTCTTTGAGCCGGTTGGCAACCGTGACCGAATCAATGGGCTCTGTTTTGTCGAACAGGTCGATGATGGCGGCATAGATTTTCTTGTGGGCGGTGCGGTAAAAATCCTCCGGCGCCAGGATTTCGATAACATCCAACAGGGCATTGTTATCGATAAGAATCGCGCTGATGATGGATTCCTCCGCTTCAATGTTCTGCGGTGGAAGACCATATGGTGCCTGATCTTGCGGCTTTTGTCCCTGGGGTTCGGCCATTGTTCCTCATGACAGGGGCGTTGCCCTGTTGGCATACTGGAATAGTGGAATATTGGGTTGCAGCCTTCGGCTCGACGCCATCCCATAAGGGTCTGCGCCCTTTGGGAGGAAGATCCCCTCCGGTCTTACGGCCAGTGGGATAGAAATGAGCACGGACAGAATGCCGGGAAGGTGGATGGCTGGTATAGATTTCCTAAACACTAAAATTTAAAATGGATGTTATCCTTATTATAGACCTTATTCCATCATTCCACCATTCCAAACTTAAAGAAGATTCAAAGCATCTTAAGCTTTTGAGCTGTCCTGCTAACGGAATAGGTTTCTAATGACACTATTCGGGCACAATTTCAACCGTAATTTCCGGTTCCACCTCTTTATAAACCCGAATGGGGATTTTGAACGTGCCGATTTCCTTAATGGGCTCTTTCATCAGAACCATTCTTTTTTCAACCATTATTTCCTGGTCGGCCAGGGCGGTAATGATATCCCTTGTGCTGACCGATCCGTAGAGCCGGTCTTCTTCGCTGACCTTGGCGGATATCTGACAGACAACGCCCTCGAGTTTTTGGGCCATTTCTTCAGCCAGTTTGCGTTCTTTGGCAATTTGGATCTCAAATTTGGCCTTCTCCTGGTCCATTTGGCGTCGATTTTGCGGTGTTGCAATTACGGCCTTGTTTTGGGGCAGCAGATAGTTGCGCGCATAACCGTCGGCCACGGTGACCTCGCTGCCGATAATGCCGAGAGAATTGATGGTCTCTTTTAATATTACTTTCATCGTTAAAACCTCCGCAATCATGCCCCAATTGATTTGAAAATCAATTGGGAGTTATCCGTTATTCGTTAATCGTTATTCGTGATGATACCGATGCTGCAGGGGACAGCCAATCATGGTGCAGACGAATAACCATTAACAAATAACAATTAACACCGAATTGAGCGTTTCCGCTCAATTCGGGACTAGCTTGTCTGTTTGCCCAATCTTCGAAAATTAATCCACAAATCAAAAAAGCCAAGTCCGATCACCGCCAGCAGTATCAGCTGCTGAAGGGCGATCAGCGTATATAAAAACACCCGTACGAACCGCGGCAGCCCCTTTTTGTCAAAATAAAACGATACAATGGCGATGCCCTGAAAAAAATAAATCGTCATTAGAATCAGCAGGCCGTTTACACCAATGATCTTGATCGCCGTCTGAGGCAGAAACAATGAGAGGCCGCAACCGATGACGGCCCATACCAGGTACTCAGGGGCTTTCCATTGGTTCAAGGGGCCAAAATTCGGATAATAAAGCGACCGGCTTGTCAGGACAGGTCTGGCAAGCAAAATGCTGATCCAGGCCACAAACAGGGTTGAGGCTGAGACCAGTGCCGGAATAATGGTCACCAACACTTGCTGGATTTTGTCCAGTGACTGGGAAATGACCTTGATGTTTTCTTCCGACATTCCCATGCTCCGGTACATTACCAGGCTGAGTTCCAGGTTTTTGCCAACATACTCTGACACGATGGCGTAGACACCGTTTCCGGTCAGGATACTGGAAATCATCAGACTGATAAAACCCGACAGTACGACACTCCCGGATGCGATGAGCGTTGTTTGTTCGATGGAAAGATTTAGCTCGAACAGCTCACCCAGAATAAAGCCGATCAGCAATAGCCCGCAGAAGAAAAGAACATCGATGGATATGCCGCCGATCAAAACCACCATCACCACGCTTGTGATTACAGCAATAACCAGCCCGTTTGTTCTTCCCAACTTTAAACGATAAAACAGAATTGGCAGGGGAATAAACAGGGCAGACACAAATCCAATTATCGGAATGAACACCGATACGAGAAATATCAGGCTTGTAATTAAGACACCGGTGGCTATATCCTTTACCATTTCTCTTGATGTACCGATAAGCGTTTGCGGGAAATCCCTTGAAATGTCTGGGCGTGAGCCCGGTATCCTACCGCAGGTCGACGGATCCGACATATGGCAAAAAGGCTATCGTTCGGGCCTGCTTGATCGCATGGGTGAGGGTGCGCTGATGCTTGGCACAACATCCAGACAATCGTCGGGGTATGATTTTGCCACGCTCGGTGATAAAGTATCTGAGTGATTTAGGATCCTTGTAGCTGATGACAATGCTTGCATCCGCGCAAAACCGGCAAACTTTCCGGCGATGGTATATTCTTCTTTTTCTTCGCGGTTTACTGTCTCTTCTAGTGCCCTTTGGGCCTCTTGACGGTGCGGCCATGGTTTATGCCTCCTCTGGATTTTTCACTGGGGTCGTTTCCGTTGCAGAATTACTCTCATCAGATGAGGGCGCAACGTCCTCCGGCACCTTCCGTTCAGCAGGCGCAGACGCTTCAGCCGGCGCAGCATCCTTAGCCTTGTCGGCGTCCTCAGCCGGTGCCGCATCTTCAGCCGGTGCAGCTTCTGCAGCCGGTTCCGCATCTTCGACCGGTGCGATGTCTTCAGCCGGTGCCGCATCTTCTGGGGCAGCGGCCGATTCTTCCTGGGACACTTCTTGTGATTCTTTTTCCCTCGCCGCTTTGGCTGCGGCTTCCGCCTGTTCTTCCTTGATTTTGGCAAGGTCGACCGTTTTATCCAGCAAAACGGTCATATATTTAAGTGCCCGATCGTCGATGCGGAAGAAACGCTCGATTTCATTTACCAGTGGTGACAAACCGCAGTAATCAAACCGCACGTAATAACCGCGTGATCTTTTTTTAATGTCGTACGCCAGTTTCCGTTCGCCCCAGTCCTCCGTGAACACGCGAAACCCGTCCATCTGGCCGACCAGTTCTTCCACTCGTTGAACAACCTGATTCCGCTGGTCCTGTGGCAAATCAGGATCCATAATCACAAATGTTTCGTACCTTCGCATTCATCCTCCTTCCGGCTAATAAAGCCCTGGTGCGATCCAGAGCAAGGATTGGAATTTACGAGCGCCACCATGGCACCCGCTTCAATTGGTCAATTTTAAAATCTGTATTTATAACATTAAAAAATTTGAACTGTCAAGCTGATTTTTGGATTGGCCCTTGGCCCACCCACCTACTTTTGCCAACAAAAAAGGCTAGCTTCTGATAAACAAGCTAACCCCTGCCGATTCTAATCTGATCTTAGTAAAATACTGTATCAAATACCAATGTGGGAAGCCGATCGAGCTAATGATTAATACGTTCCCAGGCTGATGTCAAGATCCGTGAAAACGCCACCCGCTTTGAAACGATGGTGGGCCGTGAAGGAATCGAACCTTCAACCTACTGATTAAGAGTCAGGTGCTCTGCCTAGTTGAGCTAACGGCCCGGATCTTGGTGCGGCCTGCAGCTGGGAAAGTTTGCTATCAACTT
>JAFDCJ010000190.1 GCA_019312835.1 Deltaproteobacteria bacterium | reverse complement strand
TTTTGAGATCAAGAGCGAATTTAGCTTCAGCTCGATCAAAATGCGCCGCATCGGTCTGGAGTTTGGTGAGCTTACACCGCAACAACGATCTCGCCTCAACACCTTCATCGAAAACCACACCATAGGTGAAGCCTAAAAAAGTGGCTTAGAAGCGCCCTGTAGCGCTCACATACTGCGTTGCGATTTGATCTAAAATGCTCACGTACTAACGTGTACGCTCCGCTTTTAAATCAAATCGACGCCTTGTCTTTGAACGCTACAGGGCGCTTCTCAGCCACTTTTGGCTTTATAAAGCCTTTTCTTTTGACTTTAGACGGAATCTAGAAGCTGCTTTTCGCTTTGATGGTTCCTTTCCCTGAAAAGTGTCGTTGTGGGAGCGGCTTTCCAGCCGCGGTCTGCTTTCCTGTATTGTCAAGCTTTTGCTTTGAGCTTTCAGCTTTGAGCCGTGTGCTCCAGGAGGCTTTGAGCTTTAGCGGCTATCGGATGCTGATGGTTGAGTTTAAGCCCACAAACGTTCCGCCGTTTTTATGACAGAGCAGCCGCATGAGGGTGGCAAAGCGCTCGCCGGTGTTTCCGGGTCCGAATCTGTCCTGCAGCAGCACCGGGAATCCCACCGCATGAATCCGGACGCGTCTTGTGCCGTCGCTGGTGACCTTGTTGATTCGATCCACCTGGTCGATGACCGGTTGGATGGCCTGACCGCTGAACTCGTCTCCGAAAACATAGAGGCTTATCTTTTTATCCTGGGCGTAAAACGTCCTGATGGCAGCTGTGATGCCTTCCACCGGGCTGCTGTTGCTAAAAGAGCGCCAGGTGCTCAGATTGGAGATAATCGCCCGGCGGCGGCCGGGTGTGTCGGGTATCCATTTGCCCCTGTATTGGGAGAACATATAGATGCCCATGTCGTTCATTACCTGGATGCCCTTAACCCGGGGATACACTTCAAGGGTTTCGGCCAATTTTTTTTGAACCAGGGGCCAGGCGTTGCGCTGCATACTTCCGGATGTGTCGATGATAAAGATAATATACTCGCTGTCCACCGGGATCCCGCCAACAGAAGGGCGGGCGACTTTGCGGGGGATTTTTTTGAGCAGCCGTTGCATTTCTTCCGTCAATTCCTGAAGCGCCCTGGCAAGCTTACCCTCAATGATGTTCTGCACCTCGGCATACTGGTTGGACGCGGCAAATTCGCCTTTTATGTCGGACAGATCCCCCTGCAGCCGTGCCAGTCGCTTTTGTTCTTCCGACAATTGCTTCTTTTTGGCAACCAGGTCGCGATTGAGCACCGTGGTTTCACCCCTGATCTCATGCAGCTCTTCTTCCAGTCGCTGAACCTCCAGTTGAAGGTCTGCCCGCACCTCTTCGATGATGATGGGCTCGGCAAACTTGGACAGCACAAACAGCAAGATGATGGCCCCGAACGCACAGCAGATGACATCTAGAAACGATAAACTAAATATCTCTATATCTCGTCGTTTTTTCATGTTGGCACCTGGTTCAGATTTCAGGCTATTTTTAGGTGTCAGGTTTCAGGTGTCAGCATGATCTGCAGCTCGTCTGACACCTGACACCAATTAAACGGTTTCTATTTTCTGCGTACTTTGGATACCATTCCGCATTCCACATTCCGACTGCCGCATTCCGGCTATGGCCAATCCTTCGAGGGGCAAAAAAATGATCCCCGACTGTCTTTGGCCAGTTTCCAGAAAGAGACGGCCGCGGCCGGATCGCCCTCCATAGGATACAGGACAATATTAACCGGAACCTTCGGGGGCAGGGCTTTGACCGCATCATTAAAGTAACCGAGGCGCTTTTTGCCGGAAACTCTTTTGCGCCATGGTTTTTCAGTGCCCATGGTCGGCAGGCTGTCGGTCAGCAGAAAGATGTTGTCCGGGGCCGGGTTCATTTCCTTTAAGGCCTTGAAGGCGTTGATCAGGCTGGTGCCTCTCTGGGGGGCCAATTTGTGCATGTGTTCGACAGCCTGGTTCAGTTGGGTCACATCCCCGGCGTTCAACCAGGTTCCCCTGGTACCGGGCATTAACGGCGCTGCCGTCTCGTTGAAGGTATACACCTGGAATTTGCTGGTCGGGGGCAGCTGGGTGGTCAGCCAGTCGATGGTTGCAACAGCCTGTTTCCATTTGGGTGCCTGCAATTTTTCCTTCAGGCCCTGATTGCGTCGGCGGACAATACCGACAATGGTTTCATCCAGCATGCTGGCCGAGGCATCGACCAGGATGAATATTCGCCGCCCGCCCATTTTCAGATCGGTGAGGTATTGGCGATCCCCCCTGCCGGGAAAGGGACGCAGCTTGGTGCCGAGTTCATCCGAGGCTTTGGCACCGGCTCTCAGACGCTTTACTTCTTCTTCCAACGATTTTAGGTCGGCTTTTAACTTATTGACATGGGCTTTAGCGGCCAGGGTCTCTTTATCCCGGTCGGATAGCTCGACTCTATGCGTTTCAAGCAGCGGGAGAATCCGGCGCGAAAGACCCTGTATTGTGACCAGGTCTGTTTCGGTTTTTTCCAGTGAATTGCGGGCCTCGATCAAATTTTTCTTGCCGTCCAGCACCAGGAGCTCCAGACGGCTGACTTCGGCTCGATAATCAGACGATATGGAGTCCTGGTGGGCGGCGCTTTTGGCATTTATCAGCACGAACAACAGGATGATCGCACCCAAACCGCAGGTGATGATATCCAGAAAAGACAGGCTGAATACGGTTATCTTTTTACGTTTCACCGAAGTTCTCCGCCCTCTGAAATTGCCATATCAAGCCTGGGCGTAAATTTGTTTATTCAAATTAAAGGATATATTTAACCGATGAACCGGGCGGATAAATTATTATTGGAGATTATCCGCAACCCGTGAACTTCCGACCAAAACACGCTTCCGGGACACCATTTTGGCTAACGCTCCATTAATGCGATCACCTGCAATTGTTCACCGGAAGTTCCGACACGGATGATTTGACCCAGTTTCAAGGTTGTATTTCCGTTTACACGCCTCTCATCGACAAAGGTCCCCTGGGCGCTCATATCATGGAGCACGATGTCCCTGCCCACAAGCGCCACCGTAAAATGCCCGGGGCTAACCCCGGCAGTCTCATCGGTTATAGTGATATCGTTGGGTTCGCCGTCCCGGGCACGGCCGATCGCCAGCGGCTTGTCGGTAATAGGATAGGCAAGGCTGCGATACAACAAGTGGGTTGGCCTCACATCCGCTGAAGTGTCCTTAGGTTGTTTATTAACCTGCACAGACCCGGATGGGGGCAACGGGCGGCTGGTAAAATATGAGATTTCATTGTTAGCGGATTGATCGGAAAGCTGATGCCAGATTTTCAATATCCCGCGGGCGCCGGCGCCTTCCTCAAGTTCGAACATTTCGGCGAATCCCAGCTTGCCAAGGGTTTCCTTGCATCCGGGAAGGCGGGCAAGTCGTTGGCTGAGGTACAAGGCCACAGCAGGATCGTTATCGCCGTGTTGTTTTTGCAGTCTTTCAATCAATTTTATGATTTCCGCGTAAACGGACGCCGCCTTGCCTGCGATCAGATCGCGGGTCAGGGTAATCCCATAGGTTCTCGATCCGCCGGTCATATCAAAGGCGATCGATGGGCTGTGCTGCAGGTTATAAAGTATCCCGGGCAGGCGATCATATAACTCCTGTTCCGAGGCGGCCTGGTGGAAGGGGTCAAACCGGGTGCTGCTGACAAATTCCTGACCGACAGTTTCGGCCCATTGCCGGTGCAGATGGATCAAGCCCCTGTCGGTGCCCGTTAGCGAAGCGGCCACTGTGAGCTGCTGCTCCTGTTTCAGGTAGGTGACCTCGAGTCGGTGCAGGTGAATATCCAGGTGCAGGATCATTTTGCCGGGATGGGCACCGGGGGCAGCGGCCAGCGCCAGCGGCACGAAGCCTTTGACCGGGATGGACAGTTCATTGGCAATGCCCAGAACAAGCCCGAGTTGTTGACGGCTGTAAAACCCCGGTACACCGATAATGATCTCGTCACCGTTTTTTTGAATATGCTGCCAGATGCGGTCCAGGTGCTGGTAGGCAATTTCGGCGGTGCTCTGCGGACCATGCCGTCCGGGTTGCGCCAACGGGTCGGTACTCAGATGATCCCAGAAATGATTGATTATCTGCCGCGGAAACAGATGGGCCTTGCTTTCAGCCGCTTTGCCCACCAGCAGGCCGCTTTTTTCCGGCAGGGCAAAGCCGGGGCTATGGGTGTCCTGCCCGTCAACTGGAAGCAATTGTCCGCTTTGGCTGTCGGCCGCCATAATGCCGGCATCGCTCAGTTCGAGTCCGATGAGGGTCATGAAAGTTCCTTTCGGATTAGTTTGGTAGTCGAATTTTTAAGTCAATATAAACTGGTAGAAGGTTGAAGGTAAAAGGTAGACGGTGAAGGAATGCTGTCTATTATTATCTCGAACCTTACCGAACCTTCAACCACCTACCGTCCGCCGTCTACCTTCTACCATCATCTCATTGTCTTTCACCGGCCCCATCGTTTCATTGCGTATGAAGATGCCTGGTAAGTTTTTCCTCACAGTACGCCTCGGTATCCAGGACATAGTGCTCCTGCAGTGACTGCAGCTGGTGCAGGAGAAACATCAGCACGATACTGATTAAAAGGGCAATCAGGGTCGAATTAAAGGCCACGCCCAAGCTGGTGGTAACATCGAAAATATCGCCTTCAATGGCTTTGTGCGCCTGCCCCAGGGCCTGACCGATTCCGCGAACGGTGCCGATAAAGCCCACTGAGGGGATGGCCCAGGCGATGTACCGGATCATGGATAATTCCGACTCCAGCCTTTCGGCTTCCGCCGTACAGTAAGCATTGGTGGCGCCGGCGGCATCCTGGATGTTTCGGGTGGTGCTGAACCGGTGCAAGGCCGCCAGCAGCGCTCTGGGCAGCAGGGCATTGCGCTGGTAGGGAGGCAGGGCCTGGATCTGTCGCGATAAATCCCGGGTGTCCTCCGGCAGAACACGCATACCTTCTGCCAGCGGGATCAAGTCCTGACTGAGAAGGGCACGGTGGCGAATCGTCATCACGCCTTTATAGGCCATAATGGCCATGGCCCAAAACATGAGGATGAAACAGGCTTCCTGCTCATAGTCACGAATCAAGACAAAGACGGAGCGGTCGGTTACCTGGGATTTGTCCTCCTCGATCAAGGCGGCTTGCCGGGCCAGGATCGCATCGGCATTCGGCCGGATAATCGCCACATAAGCAGCGTGCACGATGATGACAATCACGATTAACGCAAAAATCTGATAGATAAACTCGATGGAAACCGGGAAGTTTTTTTTCATGGCTCTATCCGTTATCGTTTTGATCGGTTGGGTTGAGTTAAATAGTTAAATAGTCGAATAGTCAAATAGTCTGCAATTCAGGTAGCCTGATATCGAGATAGTCAGTTAAATTAAAATCCTCTTTACCTATTTTACTTGTTTCCGAATCAACTATTTGACTAATTTTTTAAATATCAGCAGGGAAATCCACTGCCTGATCCCCTGCTATCTGTTCGGATGGCACAAACGGCTTCAGGGGTTTTGACTCGCCCTCCGATAATTTTTTATTCTCCGCTTCCACCGCTTCAGATTCGCGGGTTGCAGATTCCGATTCCGCTTTTTCGCTGTCTTCCGGCGTGCTTTTATCGCTTTGAGCCAGAACCGTCGATGCCTGCGGTTTGACATCGAAAACCGGGTCGTTGGCGAATATATTGTTCGGCGCGATTGAATCAAAAGGCTTCTCACCAGCCATGGTCGCACCCGGTATCCATATCAGCGCTGCCAGCGCAGCTATGCGCAGTTTACGATACATTTTTTTACCTGTTTAATTCCTGTCACGGCGTATAGGCGATACCCTTCATCGCGCTCTCCGTGGGAGCGGCGTCCAGCCGCGAAAATCTGAGATCGCGGCTGGACGCCGCTCCCACGATCTTAAATCCGCAATCCCAAATCGAGTCTATTTCAAATATCTTGCCACCCTGAATCCCACATCCAACCGCTTGCCGTCGCTGTAATCCCGGAAAGATGATCTCAACTCACTGATGCTGGATTGCTGCCAGCTCGATCCGCGAATGACGTGGTGTTTGCCCTCATTCGGTCCCGCGGGGTCCTTGTACACCTTGGCTGTGTCATAGGGATAGATCGAATACAAATCATGGCACCATTCGGCCGCGTTGCCGCCCAGGTCGTACAGCCCCAGCGGGTTGGCTTTGAATTTTGCCGGTGGAGCGATCACCGGATAGCCGTCATTGTATCCCATCATATATAAAGAGAGCAAATCCCTGGCGGCTTCGTCTGCGAAATTACCGGACTTCGGTCCCGGCGGGAATCGATTGCCCCAGGGGTATTTCAAATCGGCCCTGTCCTTAAAGAAGCGGGCGCAATATTCCCATTCGGCTTCGGTGGGAAGGCGATAACCGGTTCCCACCGGGTCGGCGGACACCAGTTTGCCGCCCTTTAGAACGTAAACGGGCGGCAACCCCTCTTTGGCGCCCAGCCAGTTGCAAAATAGAGCCGCCTGTTCCCAGGTGACCCCTGCCACCGGTAAATCAGGGCCGTTCAAGCTGTGGGATTTGAAATTGCCGCTACTGTGGCGGCTTGAATATTGCCGGAATTCCTTATTGGTGACTTCCCTGATTCCCATATAAAAGGGCTGCTGCAAATCGATGCGGCGCAGGGTTTCGTTTGAACGGCGTCCCTGTTCGCGGCGTGAGGCGCCCATGGTATACCCGCGGGGACGAATCAGTTTCATTTCATAGCCGTTTTTAGCTTTGATCAAGGCGAGGGGGCGGCTGACTTCGGTTTTGCCCGATGATGCAGCGGTCAACCTGATATTGATCTGCTGGGCAAACCCAGGTCGGGGAGTGATCCGGGTACGATAGGGTTGGTATCCCTCTTTCTTTATCTCCAGCTGGTGTTCAACGGCCAGCAATTGCATCTGCTTGGGAACCCTTCCCATAGATTTTCCATCCACCACAATCTCGGCATCGGGCGGTTGTACGGTGAAGTTGACGACACCCAGTTTCGGTGTCAAGGCGATGGTGAGGGTTCGGGAGTCCGCGCTGGTTAACGTTATCGCGCGGCTGGCTTTTTCATAGCCGGTCTTGTAGATATGGATGACATGCCGGGTCTCCGGTGAGAGGTTCACCTTCAGCGGTGTTTGACCGACGAATTTGCCGCCGATCATTATATTAGCCCCCGCCGGGTTGGTCTGCACAGTCAGAATGCCGTCCGCCGGCTGCAGATGGACCGTCTCCAGACTGCGGGGCTCATTGGGCTTTACAGCGATTACCTCACGCCAGGGTTTAAACCTTGCGGCCGTCAGCACCAGCTCATGCTCACCGGGTGCCAGCTCGAGGGTCAGGGGGGTGGCGCCGGCCGCTTGGCCATTGACCGTGACAAGGGCACCCGCGGGGACGGAATTCACGTCAATGTTCGACCAACCGGGAACCAGGGCCAGGTCCAGGGCCTGACGGCCGCCGCAGCCCGTCACTTCGATTGCGGTTGCCAGTTCCTGATATTTGTCAGCACGGATCGTCACGGCCCGCCGCCCGGAATTTACCTCCAGATCGGCAGCCGGGGTTTGTCCAACTTCCTGTCCGTCTATAATGATGCTGGCGCCCTCCAGAGGCGCCGCGGGATCATCCGCACGGTGAGTTCTTACCGTCAAAAGCCCCGGCAGTTTTGTCATCGAAAATACGAAATTCTGGCTTTTGGCAGCGGTCACCGTAAAGTCTGCATCGAGCGGCCGGAAGCATTGCCGTTCGGCTTTCAGCCGGTACTCCCCCGGGCGCAGCAGGAAATGCTGGCCGAATTTAGGAGCGGCTATTGCGCCCCGGATGGACATAATGTTCGGCTCAGGATCTATCCGAATGACCACCTTCCGGGCCGTGAAGACAAACCAGGCCGATGCGCACAGCAGGATTAGCAACAGTGCCAGTGCACTGCTGATAATCCACCGGGAGCGGGCGGCGGCTTGCGGGCCGCGCCGACCGCGGCCGGGTCGAAAAGCCACCGGTTTAATCTGCACCGGGGTCCCGATGGGTTCCTTGTTGTCATCAGTGGTTTTCAAATTTTAACCTTGCATTTGATCGTTATCCGGATGGGCTGTGGACCGGGCTTGACCACAATTTTTTGCCGGACGTCCTGGAAGCCCTCGCGCGAGCCGACGACGGTGTAGGTTCCCGGTCTAAGTTCAAGCTCGTGCACTTCAAAGCGGCCCAGCTTTCCCACCCGGTAGACCGCAACCTGGGTGAGATTATCCGACTCCAGGGTGATTTTTACCGGTGTCTTCGCGATGGCGACCAGCCGTTCCAGTTTTTTAATCCGGGCTTTCAGCTGCGCTCCCTGGGATTCGATTTCCCCGGCTTCGGCGATTAACAGGCTTGCATTTTTAAGCTGGTTGTCGGATTCCAGGGTTTCGGGTTTGTTCAGGAAAAAATCAAGGCGCTTGGCGATCCGGATTTGCTCCGCGGCCCGGCTTTTACCCTGTCTGGCAAATTGAACGCTGGGGTCGATAGCGAGGACAGCCTGGTATGATTCCAAGGCGACCTGCCAGTCTTCCGCTTGCTCGGCGACCAGCGCCTTATTCTGAAGTTCAGCCATGCGGGCCAGATGGGCGGCCTGGTCAACCTGCGCCAGGGCATCGGCCACTTCACGCGAGTCCGGCTTCAGGCGTCCGGCCTGGATGAGCTTGTTGCGGGCAAGCGGGTATTCTTGGCGATGAAAAGCTGCCAGGCCTTCGGATACCAGCTGTTTAAACCGGTCATCTCTTATCCGCCCATTGACGTTTTCAAGCGCCCGGCGCGCTGTTTGCGAATGGGCATCCAGCTCAACGGCCTGGCGATAATCATCAGACGCAAGGGCCAATTTGCCGTCGGCTTCATGCTGTCGGCCCGAGGCGATCAGCGCGGTGACGGCATCGATGGTTTTGGCTCTCGCCTGTCCGCGTCGGGCCACCGGGTTGGTTGGATCAACCGCTAATGCGACGGAAAATTTTTGTTGGGCCAGGACGCCGTCCCCGGCGTCCAGGGCGGCCAGCCCCTCATCGAGCAGCCGGGCCAGTACCTCTGAACGGCGGCCAATCAGCTCGTTTGCCGTTAGTGTTGCACGGCCATATTGCTCGGCGGCGGTTTCATATTCTTTTTTCATGAAAGCAGCATCGGCCGCTTCGCCCAATTGAAGCATTTCAGCATAGGCCGCCTCGCCCCAATCGACAGCGCCCAGGTTGTCCAGTTTATTCTTGACCGCCAGATAGTCGGCTAGCTTCTGCTCGGCAGCTTCTTTTTGGGCCGAGAGCTTCTCCGGCGCTACCGCAGCCGCGGGTTGCTCCGGCTGCCTCTGGACCGCTTTTTGCTTCACTTGTGCAGGCAGCGGCGGAGCGATTTTGGTGATATCTTTTGTTTGGAGTGGATTCCGCGAAAGGTAGTACAACAGCCAGCCGCCGCCGATGACGAGCAGCGCGAGCGAACCCAACAGCACCAGTATTGTCATCCACTGGCGCCGGCGGCGAGCCGCGGTTGCGCCTTCGTTGCGTTTAAATGCGGCGGCCGACAGCGGGGTGATGGTTTCGATGGTGGCGCGCTTGGATTCATCTGTGTTGGACATGGTTTCGAATTTCGGATTGCGATATTCAGATTTAACGCACGGATCTTTTGGGGAGAAAACAGACAATTTCCAAAACATCATACGAATTTTGAAGCAACCCCATGTTTACTGACTTTCGGGCTGATCGGAGTCAACGGGTTCCTGGGCAGGCTGCGGGCCGAAACCGGTTTCGGCAAAATAGATGTTTCGCAGAATTGCGCGCCATTGTTCAAACTGCTCCTCGGCCGTACCGGTGAGCCGGTATTGCCTGCCTTCAAACTCCATGACCACCGGTGTCATTTCGCTGCTGAACGACTCACTGAGTTCCTGGATGGCGGCTTCGTGGATTTCGGCTTCTTTGGAAACATTCCACCCGTCGATGATAACCTGGGAACCGATAATAATCATACTGGTCTGCACGGCGGCCATGGCGCTCGAGTCGGCGGAGCCGGCGGCAATGGCCCCCGCTATCAGCAAAGCCCCGATCAGTTGCTGTTTGATAGCTTTGTGTTTAATTTCCCGCATGGCCCTGCGTTCGGTCATATTGAGCTGGCGCCAGTTTTCATATGACGGCCACATTTCACGGTAAAACGCATCGTAATGCTCGTTGAGCGTGTCAATGAACATGTATTCCCGCTCCCTTATTTTGAGCAGGCGTGCCATCATAGGGTCATCATCGGCCGGCAGACGCTTTATTTCAGTTCGGTTTTTTTTGCCGGTTGCCAGGTAGCCGGCAAAGGCGTCCGGGGCGAAATCCTTGGCAAACTTTAATCTCGAGGTCGACCGTATTTTTTTAATGTCGTCGGCGGTCAGCTTCTTTTTAAACTCAGCCATGTCATTGGCAATCGCGTTATAAAGGTCCTGGTAAGCGTCTTTTTCCCCGGGTCGATTGCCGGCGTACGCAAACTGGCTCGCTTCCTTTTTATATTCTTTGGTGAACCAATGCCTGCCGGTGGCATCGACGACGTCGATTTCCAGCGTCAGGTGCTCACCATTGGATTCTTCAATTTGGCCCTTTACGAATAAATCGGTGCTGTCGGTTTGGGATGGTATGACCCGCACGGCACCCCAGTGGCCGCTTTGCTGTAAGGTGTGCTTGAGGTGGTTGGGAATGAAATGGCCTTCCGCTTTTCTGATCTCGTTGCTGGTGCCTTCCGCCTCGGCCTCTTTTTCGGTTAATTTCTCGCTTTCGAAAGGCAGAATACCCACATCCATGAGCTGATCTTCGGGGATTTCCTGTTGGGCGCGCATGATCCGGGTAGGGGCTACATTTTCCTGGTAAGTTGCGCAGCTCGCCAGGAGCATTATAAAAAGAGCGACACAGCCAAGTCGATTGAATCGGAATTTCATTTGTTATTCCACGCGCTGGTTCTTTTTGTATTCGTAGTACTCTTTCCAGAGCTTTTCTTTGAGTTCCGGATCGGTTTCGTTTTCAGCTGCTTCCCGCAGCTGGCGCGCCACGATGTCATCGTCTTCATAGCGGCCCTGCTCCTGTTGGGCCCCGCCGCCCCCTTCACCGCCCGGGCGTGACGAGTCTGTGGAGGCTGTTTCAGCGCTGGCGTCGCCCTTTTCGGATTGTTTTTCCGTTTGGCCCTCGGCAGTTGTTTCCTCGGAACTTTCCGATGATTCCGACCCGGTCGTGTTCACCGCCACCCCGCTGTCCCGCAACCGCTTGGCGGCTTCGGCGGCTTCCTGGGCCAGATCCCGCATTTTTTCGGCCGACTCATCCCGGATAGCGTCCATTTCTTTTAGCAGTTTGGCGTCGAACTGGCTCAGCGACGCGTTCAGCTCACGATCC
>JAFDCJ010000189.1 GCA_019312835.1 Deltaproteobacteria bacterium | reverse complement strand
TCATCAGTACCGCCAGGAGCGACACCCGAATACCCAGACGCTGGCAGCGTTCAATGCCTGCCATTACCGTCTGCCAGTTGCCCTCGCCCCGGAACTTATCCTGGCGGGCCTGATCCGGAAAATCCACGGAAAATTCGACATCTTCGAAATATTTGAGCGCCTCATCGGGTGTGATCGACAGGGTATAGCCGTTGGAGGCCAGCGTCATTTTGATATGGCGGCTGTGAAGATATTCTATGATTTGAAAATAATCCGGGTTTAAACCGTTTTCTCCGGTACCGAAACCAATCGAGGCGATCTCAAGGTTTTCGCACACTTTGCGGACATCGGCCAGGGTCAGGTCGAAAATATGATCCTGATCCCGGTAGCAATGGGCACAGTCTAAATTGCAATTGGTTGTGAGGCCTATTCCCAATGAAATCATTTAATCACTCCCAATCGATATAGAAATGAAATAACCAATGACAAATCCCAAATTACAAATAATATCCAATGACCCAAATCCCAAAACTAAAATTGAGAATCTGATCTCCAAAAGGTTTGCCACCAAGTTTTGGTCATTGAAATTTCGAAATTCTTATTTCTTTGAGATTTGGTGCTTGTATTTTGGATTTTTGCCACATCATCAGAAATCTATTTGTTGATACACGAAATGCTTAAACTTTCATGAAAAGATATTTCAAAGGTACCAAGAACATATAATAAGCGGTCAGAAGCGAACCACGGACGGTACCCGTTACTTTCGACTCCCCGATACGCTTGCGGTAATGAATCGGCACGCTTTGAATTCTCAAGCCTTTGCGGGCAGCTTTGACCACCATCTCCACCGGCCAGCCATAGGTCATCTGTTCCATATTCAGATCCCTCAAGCTCTGCGCGTTAATGGCGCGAAACGATCCGATATCGGTTATATTGGCGCTGTAAAGGAGCCGCAGCAAAAGCACGATAATACGGTTTCCCAGGCGGCTGTGAAGGGGCATGGCGCCTTTTTCAAGGCGGCCTTCGATGCGGCTGCCGACCACCAGATCGGCCCGACCATCCCGAACGGGACCGGCGATCACCTGCAATTGCGCCGGATCATCGCTGCGGTCTCCGTCCAGAAACACAAGCACATCCTCCTGCGCCGCGGCCCTGGCACCCGCAAAACAGGCTGAGCCGTAGCCGGGGCGGGGCTCCGGGATAACCCTTGCGCCGGCGGCCGCTGCCATTCCGGCCGTATCGTCGGTGGAGCCGTTATCGACAACGATGACCTCGCGCACCCCGGCAGCGGGCACCGCCCTGACCACATCTCCAATAGCGCCTTCCTCGTTAAGAGCCGGGATAACAACAGTTATTTTCATAAAGTAGGTTTAGATTGTTTGATCGTTTTGATGGTTTAGATCGTTTGTGTCTGCTGGTCATCTATAACTGTTGCGTGTTTCGCGCAGCGAGTTACGCGGTCAACATCAGATAGATCCGCAATCAAAAACATCTGCCCTCTGACTTCTGTCCTCCGTCTTCTGTTATTTAATCGGTTCTTGCGCATTCAGCGCCCAATCATAATGGATATAATTTATTGCCGGTTGCCTATCCAAAAAGGCCCGGCCCTGCTCATCGAGGTACGGCTTCAAGAAATCCAGTACCGATCCCGAGGCATACTCAAAATCACCGGCGAACCAATCAAACAGTTTTGACAGGTAGAGGATGTTTTCGGCAGGATCGAATCGAGTTCCGCGTTGGGAATTTATATAGTTGCGGGTTTCTTCTTCCAGCTTGACCTGCACATTTTCCCCCGTATAAGCAAAGCGGGCTAGCGGCGGACAACTGGAGGACGCACAAACGATGGCAAAATGGATCCGGGGTTCCTTCAACTGTTTGCGCAGGATTTCGTGTTCGATATCGTCCTGGCTCAAGCTTTTGCCGGCGACGGTATGCTCCCGGGTGGTAAAAAATTTGGTTCCGGTCCAGACCCCGGGGACAAAGGTCTCACGCACACTTTTTTGGGGCTTCCATTTGATGACTTTGTCAATGGTGACCGCATTGTAGGCGTTTATCCAGAAAGCCAGTTGCTCGTCGCGGGACATGGAATCCACCGGGGCTGATTTGAGCGCTTCCATATAGGTCTTGAAGGCTTGATCTTTGGCAATGCCGTTATAATCAACCCGTCCCTGATCGTCGACATAGCTTTTTAAAACCCGATCAAACAGGGAATGGTCAAAACCAGCGCCGACTGCAGGCGGCTGAATGCCGATCAAAAGAAATATCAAAGAAATTATGGTTATCGCATGTTTGTTCATTGCTATCGCCCCATCATTTTTTTGTTATGTTGACTGAAATTCATGCCGCCAAATTTTTTGCGGCTGCCATACCTCCCTAATATATGTCCGGCTGCCAGAAGTGCAAACAGGGGCACATATTCGGCCAGCAGAATCCCGGTGGGCATTGCGCCCCGGGGTGACACATACTTTAAATAAGACAGCGTGACGGTGGTCGCAAACATCAGCCAGGCAGGGTGGGGATAAAATGCCAAAAAGGGTATGATCAGAATCACATACCAGGGATGAAGCGAAGCCGGCATCAGGACCATCAACAATCCCGCTAAAATATAGGCATACTGCAAAACGTCGATCTTTTGTTTGTCTTTCAACAAGACAACCAGTCCGGCGGCAGCCAGGGCGGAGATGAACAACACGGACAGCAGATAGTAATCCAGCCCTGGGAGCAGTCGCATCAGCAGATACTTTAAGCCCAGATTAAAGCTTTCGTAAGGGTTTTTCAGATAAACCGGTAAAAAACCTGAAACTTTACTGCCAACGCTCAAGAAGGGCAGATAAAGAATACCGATGGTGGTCGCAAACGTCAGCAGCCCCTTGATTCTGTCGCCACGATTTAAAAAGGCCGCCAGCAGGAGGGCCGGATACAACTTAACCGCCGCCGCGAGGGCCAGCATGATAACGCCGGGGATTTTTTTATGGATGGCAGATAAATACAAGGCCACCACCATCAAGAAAACCGTGAGCCCCTCCAGATGCCCGCTATAGGCAATTTCAAAGATTACCAAGGGATTCCAGGCGTAGACGATGACCCGCGATGGCTCAAATCCGTGGCTTCGCAGCAAGGCGATGAGGGCGATCAGACTCAGCGTATCAAAAAAAACCATGATGGCTTTAAATCCGGCAACACTGTCACCCGCCAGGGCGTAAAATAGTCTGAAGAAAATCTGGGCGCCTGCCGGGTAAAGGGTGGGGTAATCTTTGCGGTTGATGTTGGGAAAAATCCCTTCATCCCGCAGGACCGCCAGTTCTTCGGCGCCCGGCGCGTATTTATAGGGATTCATTCCGTTTTGCTGCACGCGTCCGTCCCAGATATAACGATACAGGTCCCTGGATAGCGTGGTGGGCGCTGAAGGGATGAGGCAGACTCTGAAAAGAATCCCGAATAAAACGATGATGAGGGCCAGGCTCCAGGATGCGTTCCGGGCAGGTAATCGTTTAATGATTAAAAAAACACCGGCCAAATAAAGGGCGGACGCAAACAGAAAGATAATGACATAAAGCTCAATGCCCGACAGCCCCGCAAATACAGGGCTGACCTTGTAAATTTTAAAATTAGCCAGATAGACCGGAGCAGACAGGGTCCCCAATCCGGTTATGGCAGCCGCAAGCGTCCGGGGTTTTAAACGGACTGTTTTTTTATGATTGGGATCTTCCATAACCATGTTTGACTGAAAGAAAAAAGACGTAGAAAAAACCGGCGGTGTAAATAAGCAGGAATGGGCTGACGAGGTATTTACTGAAAAAGAGAAACATCATAAGCCCGGTCAACGAATAAACCCCCAGAAAAAATTCGACCACGGATATGGCATTTAAAGGAATCGAATAGCGTTTGCCATGCCATGTATCTTTCTGCTGTTTGATGCCGTATTTGGGGGTTCGAATGAAGCCGCTTTTTATATTTAAAAATGCTTCCAGCACGGCCTTGGTGTTGTTTACCGCAATCCCGGTTCCCAGGCACATGAGCAACGGCAGAAACTTGATCCGCCTTTTCCAATCTCTATAAAGAATCTTTTGAGAGAACAGGTACATGGTCGATGGTCCGCAGGTGGCCAGGCACAGCAGCGTAAAAATCATGATCGGAAACGCCAGGCTGTCGAAAAACCATTGCGAGTAAAGCATCGGGATGGAGGTGAGCACCACCAGAAGCATCATCGGATGGACCATGTAATGGGTCAGGTGCAGGAAGGCCTGAATTTTTACCAGAAGTGACGCATCTGATTTAAACAGCCGGCCAAGATTCTTTTTGGCGGTCTGGATTGATCCTTTGGCCCAACGATGCTGCTGGGACTTAAAGGCCGTGATGGTGACCGGCACCTCCGCCGGACAGACCACATCGCTTACAAATTTCAACCTCCAGCCTTTGAGTTGGGCCCGGTAACTCAGATCCAGATCTTCCGTGAGCGTGTCGGCCTGCCAACCGCCGGCATCTTCAATGGTGGTTCTGCGCCAGATACCGGCCGTGCCGTTAAAATTCATATAAAAACCGCTCCAGGCCCGGGATGCCTGCTCCACGCCGAAATGCCCGTCAATTCCCATGGATTGGGCCTGCGTCAGAAGAGAGTAGTCACTGTTGATATGTCCCCAGCGGGTTTGAAGCATGCCGATTTTCGGATCTGTGAAATACGGAATCGTTTCTTTCAGAAAATTGGGGCTGGGAATAAAATCAGCGTCAAAGATACCGACAAGTTCGCCTTTAGCCGTTTTGAGGCCTTCTTTCAGGGCGCCCGCCTTGAAACCGGTGCGGTTATCACGGTGGATATATGTAATATCAAAACCCTGCGCTTGCATTTGCCTGGCCGTGGCCTGGGCGATGCCCGCGGTGTCGTCGGTCGAATCATCCAAAATCTGAAGCTCAAGCAGTTCCCGGGGGTAATCAAATCGGCAGACCGATTGGATCAAGCGTTCAATCACGTAGCGTTCATTGAAAATCGGCAACTGAATCGTCACCCGCGGCCAATCATCAACGCCATGGTCCTTATAAAAATTTTTCTTGATTTCAGCATGCTGCCGCAGTGCGGCGGGGCGTTTGAGGCGATAAAAAATCATCAGCAGATAACAGTTCATGCCGTAGGTAAACAGCGATGCCAGGGCAAACAGATAAACTACCAGCCAGACGTATTGAATAATGTCCGCCATAATTCAATTAGAAGTTACTGGTGGATGACGTTGTAATGTGCTGAATAATTTTTATCTTTTTATCGCTAAGTCTTAAATTAGGATGAAAACTTACACTGCGGGAGTTGAAAATTATCGAAAGCGCCAGATTACTTCCAGTTTTGCGGGCCGCTTGTCCGAACAATCTAAGTATAATTAAACATAAACTCAATAGGGGATAGCCTGTATTTTCTTGCTATAAACACTTTAGCAATGGGGTCGCCCTGTTTGTAGCGTTAACGGTTTTTACCGTTTGCGAGCGATGATCGTTAGCATTCCGCTCTGCATATCAAAGGTTTCGATTTCAAACCCGACCATCAGCAAACTTTCCCTGGTCCATTCAGGCGGGATGCGCAGTTTTCGGTAGTAGCTTTTTTTCATCAGCCACTGGTCGTCGGTTCTTTCATAAACAATATCATGCACCTTCACATGTTTTTTTTCGTATTCCAGAAAGCAAGTAAAGATAATATTTGCTTCACTTCTGACCGGGATAAAGCGTGCCAGGTTCTTCATTTCGACGGTCAGGTCCCTAAACGAGATAACCAACCGGCCGTTTCTCTCAAGCGCCTGGTAAACATTTTCAAATAAACCTTTAACATGTGCCGGGGAATCAAGATGGGTAAGCGTGTCGCCCATGCACACAATCAGCTCAGATTCTTCCGGACCGTGTTGGCGGAAATTGAGCAGGTCATCTTCGACCGTATCAATCGGCAACTTTCCGGCCATTTTTTTCAACTCCGCCAACAGGTCGCGGCTGGTATCTATCGCAATGACCTTGAATCCGGCTTCGGCCAGGGGGATTGACTGAAAACCGCATCCGGCCCCCAGGTCCATGGCGATAGCGGAAAGCACCGGTTGGATGCCGTGGTCAAGAAAATACTTGCGATTGTCTTCCAATTTGAGCTCGAATCCGCCGAGCATCCATGAATAATAGGGGGCCAGCAGGTTGTCATAGTGAGTTTTGGCGTTGACCATCGCGGTGCCTTTCGCGGTTTATGATTTAACCACGAAGAGCACGAAGTTCACGAAGGAATAAAATATTGCAATAAACGTCAGCTGCAGGATTTTGTACTTATGATACAACCTTGTGCCCTTCGTGGTTATATTGAAATTGAACTTATTAATATCATCGTTGCAGGAGCTCTATTCGTCTCGCCAGGATGGATGCTGTCTGCTATCGGATTTCTGGGAGATAAAAAAATGGTGTCGGTGTCTGCCTTTGGGGCCAACACCGAACACCATTTTTGAAATTCACCTGCGGCGGTTTATTCACCACCACCGTATTTAAAGGAGAGATTTACCCGGGCGCGAAATGCCGCCACTTTGCCGTTTTCAACTTTCATGTCCAGCTTGGAAACCTCTGCAACTCTCAAATCTCTAAGGGTTTGGCCGGCTTTTTCGACGGCATTCTTGGCAGCTTCCTCCCAGGAATTTGGGCTACTTCCCACCAATTCAATAACCTTGTAGACACTGTCAGCCATGTGTTGCCTCCTTTCTCGGTGCGCGTCACAGCCGCGCAGCTTTTTTGGTTCCCATTTCAGCAGTGGTCGGCTGCGGATATTCCTTCCACTGCCCCTTTTGTCAAATCAGGCCAATAACATTGCGAGTATTAGAAACGTTTGATGCTTAAACAAAGAATAAGATAACCGAAAAGTACTAGGGTCAATTGAAAGAAGAGATCATACTCAATTCCGGTCAGTCCCGACTGTCCACGTTGAATGGAATGCTGAAAACCCGGAATATAATCGAGCATACCCGTTAACCTAAACAATGAAATGGTCAAAGTCAAGCTTGAAAATAGTGCTTGCCATTGATGGAAATCCTTTATATTAGTACCAGTTTACAAATATAGAAAGGTGGAGCTGGATGAAATCTGAGACTTCGATCAGCAGATCGATACCTGATCTGTCGATAGACATTGATGACGTTTGCAGCGTTATCCTCACCAACCAATTGCCAAGCGGCGAAATTCCGTGGTGTCAGGGTCAAAAAACCGATCCCTGGGACCACGTTGAAGCCGCCATGGGACTCAGCATCGGTGGGTATCTGCGCCAGGCCCGCGCGGCTTTTGAGTGGATGCTGCGCAACCAGAATAAAGACGGCAGCTGGTTTTCGGCCTATATGCAGGGGAAGCCCGAAGACAGAACCCGAGATGCCAACATGAGCTCCTATATTGCGGTTGGCGTGTTTCATCATTATTTGATCACAGGCGACCTGGATTTCTTGAAACACATGTGGCCTGCCATAAAGGCAGCCATCAATTTTGCGTTGCGTCTCCAAACCGCTGACGGAGAGATCTACTGGGCTATCAGTCCAAAAGGCAAAGTCGATCCGATGGCGCTTTTAACCGGTTCCAGTTCTATATACATGAGTTTGAAATGTGCCCTGGCGATTGCCAAAATATTGGGGCGCCAGGAGCCTTTCTGGAAAGCCGCTTTAAAACGGCTTGAAAAAGCCATTCGACACAAGCCTCATTTATTCAACGTTGCCAAATCCCGTTATTCCATGTACTGGTTTTATCCGATTTTAGCCGGTGTTTTGACAGGCCGGGATGCCCAGGCCCGCATCGATAAATACTGGAAAAAGTATATCATCGAGGAGCGCGGCGTGCGCTGTGTCCATGACGAACCCTGGGTGACCATTGCAGAGTCATCAGAGCTGACCATTGCACTGGCGGCAATGGGGAATGTCGAACTGGCCAAGATCGTCTTCAGCTGGATCGTTGATTGCAGATATGATGATGGGTCGTACTGGTGCGGCTTTACCTGCCCGGATATCACTGTCTGGCCGGAGGATAAAATTACCTGGACCAACGCCGTTGCCCTTATGGCCGCTGACGCCATTTACAACCTGACGCCTGCCGGACAATTTTTCAGCCATGAGTTCTGGCAAAATCTGGATTTCGTGCTTTCGTGATGCGTTCGCCTCAGGCGGAATGCCACAATACGCCAAAAAGACGAGAAAGGCACCGATAGCAATCCGAGATCAGGGTGGATATTGCATTGCGAAGAGATCACCGTCCGTTCTATATCAAAAAAGCCAGCCTGAAGTTCCAGGAGTTTTACGTTCGCCACTTCATCCGGCCCCAGCTTGAACACCTTGGAGAAGGCTTCACCTTTATGCGGCCCTGGCACGTGGAGATATTTGGCGCCCCCATCGAACTGGGTGATTGCGTGAATGTGGTGGCCTCTTCCGACAAAAAGGTCCGGTTGGCCATCTGGTCGGATCAAAAGGGCAAGGGGCGCATTCGCGTCGGCAACTACTGTTTAATCTGTCCGGGCGTGCGGATCGGTGCAGCGGATGAAATCGTGGTCGGTGACAATTGTATGATTGCCAACAACGCCTACATCACCGATTCGGATTGGCACGATGTCTACAACCGCATCATCATGGGCAGAACCGCACCGGTTCACATCGCCAACAACGTCTGGATCGGCGACAGCGCCATTGTCTGCAAGGGCGTTGCTATCGGTGAGAACAGCATCATCGGCGCCGGTGCGGTGGTGGTGGACAGCATTCCGGCCGACTGCGTGGCCGCCGGCAACCCCGCCAGGGTCGTAAAACAGCTTGACCACGGGGAGGCCTTTACAACCAGGGCCCAATTCTTCTCGGACCCGGAAAAATTATTTCGGGGATTCGATCAGGTGGACAAGGAACTGCTGAAAGAAAATACCCTCCTGCACTGGCTGAGGTACCTCCTGTTCCCTAATAAAAAGGATTAGATGACAGATGTCAGAAGACAGATGACAGAGGGCCGGCCAAGAGCAGGCGCAAGGCCCAAGGCGTAGGGCATACGGCCAAGGATGCTATCTATTTTCTACCCCTTTGTTTTTCGCATTCAGACGTAATCAACTCAATCAACCAACTAAACCCCCCCGAGTGCTTGCTCGAGATCCTGTATCAGCGAATCCACATCCTCAACCCCGACGGACAGCCGGACCAGGCTTTCACTGATACCTGCTTTGGCGCGGTTTTCAGGGCTCAGGGCGACATGGGTGTTGGTGATGGGCTGATTGGCCAGGCTGGTGACCCCCCCCAGGCTGGTGGCAAGCTTGATTACCGCCAGCCGGTCCATAAAAAGCTTGGTTCGGTCGAAATCGGCGCTGACCTCAAAGCTGAGCATGCCCCCGAATCCGGTCAGCTGGCGTCGGGCGATGTTATGGTCGGGGTGGGAGGGCAGGCCCGGATAGTTGACGCTTTCTATTTTGGGGTGCTGGGAGAGAAAGGTCGCAATTCGCATGGCATTTTCATTGTGGCGCTGGATACGCAGATCCAGGGTTTGAATCCCCCGCAAGGCCAGAAAGGCCGTCATGGGATCCATGATGCCCCCCAGGATTTTGCGATAGGTCCACAGCCGGTCATAATGGGGCTGATTGCAGCAGGCAAACCCGGCGGTGATATCGTGATGGCCGCCGATATACTTGGTGGCGCTGTGAAGGACAATATCCACATCCAGGTCGATGGGGTGCTGGTTGACGGGGGAGGCGAAGGTTGAATCCAGCATGACCACGGCGCCTTTTTGATGGGCGGCCCGGGCCAGCGGCTTTACATCGGCCACCCGCAACAGCGGGTTGGTCGGTGTTTCCAGGTAAAGGACCGCAAGGCCCCTGTCAATTTCAGCCAGCAGCTGTTCAGTTTTCCAGCAGTTTACAAAAACGGTTTCCACATTGTATTGGGGCAGGACATCGTTTAAGAATTCAAAGGTGGCGCCGTAGATTTCGGGGGTGGCAACCACTCGGCTGCCGGATTGAATGTGGGCCATCAGGGCGGTGGTGATGGCCGCCATCCCCGATCCAAAGCCGAGGGCCTTGTCGTAACCTTCCATTTGGGCCAGTGCCTTTTCAACGGTTACCACCGAAGGGTTGTGCCAGCGGGAATAAATATAACCGCTGTGATGTTGCACCACATCGATGAGGTCATCCGAACACTCGAATTTATAGGTGGCCGTAAGATGTACCGGCGGAATAACGGGCTTTCCTTTCACTGAGTTATCTCCTTTTTAAAAGTATCCAATTGATTCCCCAAAGCATAATATGGATCAAGTTTAGCCAAGAAAGTATCTATTATCAAGATCGGGATTAAAAATCCTTGTTATTTTAATTCACAATCGACTGAGAGGCGTTATTAGAATTAATTTGTCAAAAAGGCGTAAAAATTCATTGACATTCATCTGACAAAACTATAAATAAAAAGACCGGTCGGTATATTGATATGCAAGAAAACAATATCCGATCTGTATGAACACCAAACACCAAACACCAAACAC
>JAFDCJ010000188.1 GCA_019312835.1 Deltaproteobacteria bacterium | reverse complement strand
TCTGGCAGCAGATGGAAGGCCAGTCCATCGTGCTGTTTATCTTCGCCATCGCGGGTGCGGAAGTCTCCGTGGGGCTGGCCCTGATCGTGTGGGCCTACCGGCAAACCGGATCGATGGACCCTGGAGATTATAATCTTCTCAAATAAAAGGAAGACTTAATAGAATAGCCACTTTGCAATGGTTATCCAAAACTAAAATTACAAATCACAAATACCAAATATCAAACAAATAACAATGACCAAAATTCAAAAAAGGCCATAAATGAACATCTCTGTTTAGATTTATTTTTGCTTTTCATCCCATAGACGATGTTTCGGTCATTGAAAATTGGAATTTGAGATTTATTTGAAATTTGATGCTTGGAATTTGGGATTTTAAAGCGTCTAATTACTTGACATATTTTTATAATTTGTGAGTTGATAAATGACTGATATGTTACCCCGGGACTTTACTTTGATCACAGCGACGCTTGCGACAATGCTGCCCTTTGTTGCCTTTGTGGTCATCATGGTGTTCGCCCGCAACCACCGGGGAATTTCCGCCGGGCTTTCGATCGGGGCTGTTGCGGTGTCGTTGCTGTGCGCCCTTTCTTTGCTGGCCCGCCACTGGCACCTGGAGACGCCGCTGCAGTATCTGGGCCGGTGGCTGGTTTCCGGTGACATCAGCATTCCGTTCGGTTACCTTCTCGACCAGACCAGCCTGCTCATGCTGGCCGTGGTGGCCACCATCAGCTTTCTGGTCCAGGTCTATTCCCTGGGCTATATGGCCGGTGATGCGGGATTTTCCCGCTATTACGCCTACATGTCGCTTTTTGCCTGGGCCATGATGAATCTGACCATCGCTCCCACCATGGTTCAGCTGTTTGTTTTCTGGGAGCTGGTGGGGCTTTCCTCCTACCTGCTGATCGGGTTCTGGTATGAAAAATTCAGCGCCACCGAAGCGGGCAAAAAGGCATTTGTGATGACCCGCTTCGGGGATGTGGCCTTTTTCCTCGGACTGCTGCTGGCCCTGGTCAATCTGGGCAATTTAAATATCCTGGAAATGAACAGTCCCCGGATTACCGCGCAAATGTCACCGTTTCTGATCACTCTTTCGGCGCTCCTTATTTTCGGAGGCATTGTGGGCAAAAGCGCCCAGTTTCCGCTGTTAACCTGGCTGCCCGATGCCATGGAGGGGCCCACGCCGGTCAGCGCCCTGCTGCATTCGGCCACCATGGTGGCTGCCGGGGTTTACCTGTTTGGCCGCCTGTTTCCGTTTTTCAGTCATTCGGCCACGGCCATGGCCGTATTTCTGGCCATCGGCACCATCAGCATGCTGCTGGCCTCCACCATGGCCATGGTCAGCCGGGACATCAAACAGGTGTGGGCCTATTCCACCATCAGCCAGCTGGGGTTCATGATTATGGGTTTGGCGGCCGGCAGCTATTTCTCCGGGATGTTTCACCTGACCACCCATGCCGGGTTCAAAGCCCTGCTGTTTCTGTGCGCCGGCGTTTTTATCCATGAATATGACACCAATGACATGTTTGAAATCGGCCGCCAGGGGGGGCGCAGGCTCAAGGTGCCCATGATCTGCACGGTGATCGGTGCGGCCGCTCTGGCGGGCTTGCCGCCTTTTTCCGGCTTTTTCAGCAAAGAGCTGATCCTGGGAGCCCTGGCCGATTTAAAAAATCCCGTCTGGCTGGCGGCCGGGTTGCTGGGGGCCTTTTTAACGGCCTACTATACTTTTCGCCTGATCTTCATTATCCTGCGGCCCGAACAGATCCGGGATGAATCCGGCACCGCATCCCGGCACGATCACGGGCATGGCGGCTATTGGTTTATGGCCTGGCCCCTGGTCATCCTGGCAGCCGTTACCGTTGTATTAGGCCTCTTTCAGAGTGCCCTGGAAGCATTCTTTAAATACCAGCCATTCATCCCGGCTGCCGGTGGCGGTCACCACGCTTGGCTGCCCTTTGCAGCGCTGGGATCCGCCGGTTGCGGGTTGGCTCTGGCCTGGTTCGAATACGGTCGCCGGGACGCCGCCCGGGTCGGTTTCGTCGAGAAGATCGCGCCGCTGAACAACCTGTTCGCCGAACGCTGGTACATCGATCGCTTTTACCGGCGCTTTCTGGATGTGTTCATCTACGGGGTGGTGTCCCGGGGGTTTGCCAATAACGACAACAAGGTGATCGACGGAGGGATCGATGGATTGTGTAAAGGAACCATTGCCGGCGGCCGTTTTACCTCCTGGTTGCACCTTGGCATGATTCAATACCGGCTGCTGACCATATTTGTCGTCGTCGTGCTGCTGGCGCTGTATTTTTTCTTTTAGAATGGAAGACAGGGGATTTAATAACCGCAAAGATCGCTGAGACCGCTGAGATTTAATCTTATATTTTCTCTGCGCTCTCTGCGGTGAAATAAACTATCGGGCATTTTCATCTAATGGTATACGCCGATTTCCCATATCTTAGCGCCATCCTGCTCAGCTGCATCGCGGGGCTGTTGATCATCCTGTTTACCCCGGAAGATCGCCAGGCCCTGATCAAGTGGGTCAGTGCCGTTTTTTCCGGCATCACCCTGGTCCTGGCGGTTTACCTGTTCGTGGCCTATGATAAATCCCGGGGCGGGCTGCAGTTCGTCGAGAAGATTGCGTGGGTGGAATCGCTGGGGATCACCTATTTCAATGCCGCCGACGGCTTCAATCTGCCCATGCTGCTGTTGACCGGCATCGTCTTTTTTACCGGCGTGCTGACCATGTGGGAGCTCGAAAACCGGGTCAAGGAGTTCTATGCCTTTTATTTTGTTATGGTGCTGGCCGTCTTCGGCCTTTTCATGAGCCTGGACCTGTTTTTCATATTCATCTGGTACGACGTCTCCCTTTTCCCGATGTATCTGCTAATCGCCGTCTGGGGAACCACCCGCAAGGAATACGGGGCCATGAAGCTGACCCTCTACCTGCTGGCGGGCAGCGCCCTGGTGCTGCCGGCGATCGTCTACCTTTTCGTCCAGTCGGGCTTAAACACCTTTGATATCACCCTGCTCATGGAGGCCGGGACCTTTACCCCCTATCAGCAGAAGTTCGCCTTTTTTCTGCTGTATATCGGTTTCGGCATCCCGGCC
>JAFDCJ010000187.1 GCA_019312835.1 Deltaproteobacteria bacterium | reverse complement strand
TGAACATATTGGCGATATAAAAAAGATCTAAGCTGGTCACGGGCACCGGCTGTGTCAGGGCTGCTCACAATTGCACCTGTACCGACCATGACGGCAAAAACCGAACCGGTCGGTGTGCTGATCATCCATACTAGCAGGGCCATCAGGATACTGACGCTGTTTTTGACTCTTTTCATCCGTCGCATGTAAAAGCTCCTTTTAACCGGGCTTCGGTTACCGCAAGCGTAGCAAATCCAGGATTAAAAATCAATATATGCAGCGGCACACGGAGAGTCCTGATTTGAGGTACGTTGAATTAAGGGGCGTCGTTTGATATTCACATCGGTGCACTGAAGGGTTTCGCGTACCCGGTTAATTCAACATATCCCACTCCGGTAATCGGTCTGCCGCCCTTTGTGCCCGCAACGGATACGCTGCCTTCCCAATATATGGTGCCGGTGCTCCCATTGGTCATCATTTCCTGATCCGCCAGGTTGGGTGTAATGATTAAATCAATTGAACCGGGAAGAATTTGAAGGCGCCAGCCGGATGGATATACCGCTCTGGAACGCGGGCTCTTCCAGGTAGACCTCACGGACACCGCCAATTCGTTATTTTTTATAGGGCGGCCTTTGCCCAGTTTGTCGATAATGGTTGCACTGGATACTGAACCAATCCCGCCTGTCTCCTTGGTTCTTAACACAAAGGCCATAATTTCGGTCTGATCGGTAAGCTGCAAAGAAAACCAGTCCCACCCCTGGATGCCAGGTTCTAATGGTGCGGTGCTGTATTCATGGTCCATCCAGGCCTGACCCTTTACCGAGGCCATATCGCCATCAATGAACAACCTGCCTTCGGCAGCAAACCGGCTGAAGGAATAATAGCAACTGGCCCGTTCCGGTGTTGATCCTCTGCGGCTGTAACCGGCATCGCCATGCAACACAGGCGGTTTCTGTGGTACCAGCGTCAGCTCATAGGAAAACCCGTCCGCGTTCACCTTGAGCAGATGCCGGTCGGGACTGATATGCGCCGACCAGCTTTTTAGGAATACGGTGGTGGTATCGCCGACCTGCCGGGTACCGGCCATGTTGAGCGCTTCGCGCGATACCCGTTCGGCCTGCAGGTGTTTTTTCGCGGTCAGATTGGAAATGGCGCTATGCGCCAGATATATTTGCTGGGTGCGCCAGGCCGATGCCGGCTGCGGCCATTTTTGGCGGTCAGCCAGCGGGCGTATTTGGCTGCGAAAAAATGTCAGTTGAAATCCGTATTTCTGACCGGATGGCGCCTGCAGGTTGCCCGTGTAATACCACCACTCGGTACGGTAGCCGGGATGGGGGCCATGGTCTTTCGGAAATTCCAGATTGCAGGGACCCGTGACCGAAAGGTATCCGGTTGGTTCTGAGGCATTTACTTGGGTATAGTTGTATGTAGATGCAACAATTATGATCATGCAAATAATGACATTTTTCATAACGAACCAACCTGTCGTTATTTGTTATTGGTTCTTAGAATAGCATGACAGAGCCATGCCCTAATTTTCTTAATTGTATATTGCTCCCCCTGGCCTCATAGCCCAGATAGCTATGCGTGGGCGGAATGCAAGGCGCAGTTCCTCAGCAAGATCCTTTTTAGCTGTAGATATTTGCATTCTGAAGTGATCCGCAAGCTAATAACGGATAACAAATAACCATTAACTCCCAATTGATTCCATATCAATTGGGACCCTACTCTCTGAGCAGGGTCGCCGGCGGCTGCCTGAACACCACTCTCATGGCCGGGATGGCCGCGGCCAGCGCTGTGAGGATGATCAGCGGCCAGGACATTATCAGGGCCTGCCAATCAACTCTATACAAAAAGGTCCAGCCAAAAGAGTGCAGGTTAATCACAAACACCAGTATGTAGGACAGCAAAAAGCCGCAGACAATCCCGGCCGCCTCCCCGACGGCAATCAGGAAGGCGGCTTCCCATAATATCATTTTACGGATCTGCCCGAAGCTGGCCCCAATGGCAAACAGGGTGTTCATCTGCCGCGAACGTTCCAGAACCATAACGGTCAGGGTGGTGGCGATCCCCAGGGCCGCGATCACCAGGGCAATCAACAGCAACACAGTGGTAATGGCGAAGGTCTCGTCGAAGACCTTAAGGATTCCTTCGCGCAAGTCCCGTCCGCTGATCATTTCCAGGTAGTCGCCCCAGCGTTGGATAATTTTTTGGCGCAGATCAGCCACGGCATGGTCCAGATTCTGGGATCGATCCCGGAAGTAAAAACGTATCCCGCTCCAGTGGGAGTCATGATAGCGGGCTTTAAAGTGCTTCAGGGAATAAAAGACCACCCCGCCCCGGGTCCGGTAGTCCCGCACCAGTGCCAGAACCGGCAGCTGGACCAGCGAGTCTTCGATACGGGCCTGGAAGGTATCCCCAACGGTTAACCCCGTGCGGTTGGAAAAGACCTCGGATATTGCCACGCCTTCACCGCGCCTCAATCGGGGGCGGATGGTGTCAGGGTCTTCCTTCATCCAGAAAAAGTCCGCATAGCGAAAAAAAACGTCCAGATCCAGAACTTCAAATTCATAGGGGAAATTATCATACCTCAAAAAATAGCGGCGGTTGGGAACCATTTCCACCCGTGGGTCCAGCGTCTCGAACCAGGCGGCGGCTTCGGCGGAGATGGGATGACGAAAGTCGTTTACTTCGTTTAGCTTGGGGGTCAGAAACAGATCACCGCTGATGGTCTGATAAGTCCAGATTTCAACCGTTTTGCGAAAGCTGAAGATCATGATGACCAGAGAGGCAAACAGGGCGACAGCCGTAATCAGGGCCCCGACGGAAACAGCCGTTCGGGTGCCGCTGTCCCGGATATAGCGTCCGGCTAGAAAGGCAGGTATACCTGCCGCCCGCAGCAAAAGCGGCGACAGGTAGCTGCCCAGCCGGGTCAAACACCAGGGGGCCAGCAAGGCAAAGCCGACAAATATCATTAAAATGGCAAAATAACCCGGCAATGGCACCTGCATTACGCCGGGCAGCCGGGCCAGCGGCAATACCACCGCAATGCAGATTAAACCGCCCAGGGCCAGTTTTTGAGGCGATTTTTTCATCGGCATGCCGTGCTGCGAAACCTCGAGGGCTTCTTTGGGCGCCACCAGCATCGCCTCCCGGGCAGGCTGCAAGGCTGCGACAACGGAAACGAACACGGTTAGGGCAAAACTGAGCAGAATTTCCCAGATAGTGAGGGAAAGCGCCGACACCTCGACACGCACAAAAAGGGTTGTAATGGTCTGACTGACGCCCTGCAGCAAATACCTGACCAAAACGCCGCTGATCGGTATCGCCGCTACCCAGCCTGCCAGACCCAAAAGGGCCCCTTCGGCCAGAAATACCCCAAAAAGCAATCCGGCCGACGCGCCGGTGGCGCGCAGGACCGCCAACTCGTGGCGGCGGGCGGCAGCGTTCAATGCGACCAGGCTGTATACCAGAAACATCCCCACGAACAACGACGCAAAACTTAAAATGGAAAGATTCAGCTGATAGGCCCGAATCATGGCCCGGCCGCTTTCCCTCGCGGCTGACGGGGCGTTCAATAGAACACTCTCAGGCAGTATGTCGCGGAGGGCGGCCAGGTCCCGGTCGGCGGTGCCGGAGCTGAGCAATAGATCGATCCGATCCACCCTTCCGTATGTGCCGGTGAATTCCTGGAAGGTGGCAATGTCGGTGATCGCCACCCGTCCACCTTCCACCAATGCCAGGCCCTTGGATGTCAGCACAGCGGCGATTTGAAATGAGGCCGTCTGGTGGGCGTGTTCAAGGGTTATGCGGTCACCGCGTTGCCATTGATATTTAGCGGCCAGCGGCTGGCTGATGATGATGGTATACGGATCGCCAAGCAAATCCAACCAGCTGCCTGTCTGCGGCTCTTTCGATTCGTTTATTTGCCAGGTACGCATGGAGCGATCCAAAATCGGATCGAGCCCGATCAGTAAAACCGGATGGCCATTTTCATCTGCAGTCCTGACATAGGTTGTAAGCAGCGGCGAGGCATTCCGGATCGCCGGGTGTCGCAGCAGTTCGGCGATCAAGTGCTCCGGCACGCGTCCGCCCGGCTGGACCACCACCATTTCAGCATTGCCGGTAACCAGATCCATGCTTTTGGAGAAGGCATCCAGGGAGGCATGGACGGACAGCCTCACGCTGGCAAAGACCGCGGCTCCCAGGGCAATTCCGAAGAGAACGGTCAGCGCCCGGACCGGGTGTTTGCGCATGTTGCGCAGACTGAACCAGACGAAAAATTGGAGGTGAAATAATACGCGTTGCATAGCGGCTGCATTCTGAAGAAAATGGCAGTTTATATGTAAGGGCAAGTGTTTAGTATTTCGTGTTTAGTGTTTGGTAATTGTTCGGGGTTATTTCTCCCAACGCAACTAAACCCTAAATACAAAATACCAAACACTAAATAAATTTGAATTTTGTTAATTTACAAGGCGTTGTCCACAATGGCCCCGTCCTGCAATTCAAACCTCATCGTCGCCAGTGAATCCGCAAGGTTGCTGTGGGTGGCAATTACAACCGTGCGCTTGAATTCGCGATTCAGTTCGGCCAGCAACTCCATGACAATCTTTCCGTTGTGGCTGTCCAGGTTTCCGGTGGGTTCATCGGCAAGGATAACTTGTGGATCGTTGATCAGCGCCCGGGCAATGGCGGTCCGCTGCATTTCACCACCGGAAAGCTGCGCCGGAAGGTGATTGAACCGTTGACTGAGACCAAGCCAGCTCAATAAGTCATTGGCCCTGGTTTTTATCCTTGCAGGATTTTTACCGGCCAGCAGCCCGGGCAGACAGGCATTTTCGAATACATTTAACATCGGCATCAGGTTAAAAGACTGAAATACCATCCCGACGACTTCGCGCCGGAAATGGGTGAGCTCGGCGGGACTGGCGCTGACAAGATCCTTTCCGGCCACCGTCAGCTCGCCCCGGGTAGGCCGGTCCAGTGCGGCCAGCAGCGACAACAGGGTGCTTTTTCCGGAACCGCTGTTGCCCTTCAAAACCACCAGTTCACCCGCCTTGATCTGAAGATGAACGGCGCTGATGCCAATGACTTCCGTGTCACCCAGAGCATAGATTCGAGTGAGATGTTTGGCATCGATCAGTTTTTCAGTTGGGATCGAATGCATCGTATTTGACGGGTCCTAATGCGTTGATTTAGGAATTCTAAAGGCCTGCAATGCAAACGTTAACCAGCCGGCCATCAAACAAAGACCGCCAACCGGCGTTAGCATGCCCAGCATACGGTTACCGGTTAAGGTGATCAGAAAAAGATTACCCTGAAACAACAGCGTACCGGCTATAAACAGCCAGCCGACGTAATGAAACGATAGCGCTGGATATCGATCCCGGGCAACGGCCACGAAAAGCAGTCCCATCCCGTGATAGAACATGTAATCAGTGGCCAGATTGAAATTATTGAGGCTGTTGGACCGAAGCAGAAATTCTTTGAGGCCATGGGAACCCAGGGCTCCGGCAAGAACTCCCAAAAAGCAAAATAAAGCACCTAGGAAAAGGAACAATTTCATAGTGTCACCCGAAATGTTCGATCGCACATAATGATGCCCCGGACTAATCGGCGAGAAATCCTTTTTTGACGGCATCATCTATCAAACTGGAAACATATTTCCACAACACCGGGGCGCCCTCATCAACCGGTTGCATGCGCGCCTTTACCTGCTCGCTTTTGATGTCGTTTTCCTGCCAGATCTGCCCCCGGGTAAAATAGTTATGCAGGAAGGGTTGCACCCGATCCAGGGCATTGGCAAACCGTGATTCCGGTGTTTTTCTCTCTTCGAATTCAACCCAGAGATTATGAAATAGCCGGGCCTGATCCGGCGGCAGGATGTTGAAAATGCGGTCGGCCGCCAGTTTTTCTCTGGCCGCCTGATCTTTGCGGCCCTTATCGTCATAACAATACGTATCACCGGCATCGATTTCAATCAGATCGTGAACCAGCAGAATCTTCATCACCCGGGAAAAGTCAATATCCGCATCCCGGGCATACTCGGACAACACCATCACCGTCAGTGCAATGTGCCAGGAGTGTTCGGCCGAATTTTCCTGCCGCGACTTATCCATCAAAATGGTCTGCCGCAGCACCTGTTTGAGTTTGTCCACTTCGAGTATGAATTCGATTTGCTGCCGAAAGCGCTTGTTTTGCCCGGGTTGGGCTTCATTTTCGAAATTATCAGCAATCAATTTATCGCCAGCCGCGTCTATAAACATCTATATCCTCCATGCCACACTGCGATCTTGATCCAAAGGCACGTATCCGAATCCGGCACCATTTGCGGGTTTTAATGGTATCTTTTTACCAACCGATCTCTTTCCTCATCGGATAGGGATTTCAGGTATGATTTCCAACCCGGACACCAGCCGATATGCCACTTCCATATCCGGCCTAAAAGGGATTTTGGGTTTTTATCATAGATTCCTCTGAATCGGCACTTTTCGCAACTCTTCATTGTTATTCCCCTTTGAAAGTTAAAACTGTCAGATTCACCGGCAACTAATTTTTAGCTCACCACACAATAATTTTTTTTACCAGCGAAAACAATCATTTTATTCATCTTAGAATACAACTTTGGCGCCGCCGTGTTCGGTGGATGAATCAGAGAGGCATCCAGCCAAAGCAGCGTCGAATTTTTTGCGCTGATAGGTTTGTATCGGTTTGGATTTCCGCACACTGGTGTGTGCGCATATCTCTAGCATGGGGCAGTAAAAATCATTTAAATGTCCTGATGGATGACATTCCGCCGTCCATGTAAAAGATCTGCCCGGTAATCCATGATCCCTCATCGCTTAAAAGGTGTTGTGCGAAACCCGCTATTTCGTGCGGGTCGCCAATCCGTTTGAGCGGATGACGCTCCGCAGACGCCTTCTGTCTTTCCTCATTTGACAGGAGTGATTCAGCCAACGGCGTGTTGGTCAGGGATGGGGCAATGGCGTTGACCCGGATGCGGGGTGCAAATTCAGCGGCCAGCGATCTGGTTAAACCCTCGACAGCCGCTTTAGCGCTGGCTACCGAGGCATGAAAAGGCATGCCAACCTTTACTGCAACCGTGCTGAACAAGAGA
>JAFDCJ010000186.1 GCA_019312835.1 Deltaproteobacteria bacterium | reverse complement strand
TTAATCATGTTCGGAAAAAATCGCTGGAGGCAACATGAAAAATTATATCGGTATATGGCTGGATCGCAGAGAGGCCTTTGTTGTTTATCTGCTGAACAACAAGCCTTTTACAGCCGGTAAACAGGAAACAGTAGAGCGCATCGAATCAAATATAGAGCGGCGGGTCCGGTTATCAGGCGGCTCGCGCAGCCGCAAGACCCCTTACGGTCCACAGGAAATCGCGGTGGACAGCAAACAGGAAAGCCGCGTAAAGCAGCAGTTACATGAATATTATCAGCAAATCATAAAGCGAATAAGCGATGCCGACCGCATCCTGATATTCGGCCCCGGTGAAGCCAAGATCGAATTAAAAAAGGCCATCGAAAAAACACAGCCATTGGCGGCTAAAATTATGAAAGTCGAGTCGGCCGACAAGATGACCATCCGGCAGATTGCCGCTAAGAGCAGAGCGTTTTTCAAGCCGCATCTCTAGCGTGCGGTGGCAGGTGCGTCAGACCGAAACCCTCGCATCAGAGGACATCGAACCCAATTATGATATCCACCCATAGAGCTTTTCCGGGTCAGCTGGATACACAGGCATACTTCAGACAGCTTAAATGGCGGTTAAGAATCGGTTTTCTGATTGCCCTGGTAATTCCGTTTGCGGCCCTGTCGGTGTATTTTCATTTTCAGTTCACCTTTACCTTGAAAGAAAGCGCCAAACTGAATCTGATTGCGATTTCAGAAAGCCAGCGCAACACCATCGATTTGTTTCTCCAGGAGAGAGTGGTCAACATTTTCAGCCAGTTCCAGAGTGAAGCTTTCAGCCTGACGCCTTCCCGCAGCGTCATGGAAAACTATTTGAAGAACTTAAGACGGGTCAGCGATGCGTTTGTCGACGTGGGATTTCTCAATGAAAAAGGCTCTCAGATCGGCTATGCCGGTCCCTATCCCCACCTGCAGGATAAGATTTACGCCCATGAGAAGTGGTTTCAAACCCTGATACAACAGGACCGCAACCACCTCATCAGCGACATCTATCTTGGTTTCAGGAACAAGCCCCATTTTACCATCGCCGTAAAACAGATAATCGACGGCAGCCTCTATGTGATGCGCTCAACCCTTGACCCGGATAAATTTTATATGTTCTTGCGCACCATCAGCCACGCCAAAGGCGTTGATTCGGCCCTGATAAATAGGGAGGGCACCTACCAGATCGTGGACCCGGGTCGCGGAGAATTGCTGGGTTTGAGCGATTTTCAGCCTTCTTTCCAAACGGGTACCGGGGTCGCGGAAGTGACAAAAAACGATGCGCCGGTACTCGTTGCCTATGCCTGGCTGGCGGAGACGCCCTGGGCCTTGATTGTCAGAGAGCCGTTAAATATTTCTCACGGGCCTATCTTCCGGGCCAGGCAGATTATTATGGCCGGCACGACGTTAATTTTGGCCATTATCACCATGGGGATATGGATGACAACCAACCGCTTAATAGACAACGCCAGGCACAACGCCGAGAGCCGCGAAGAGCTCCAGCAGCAACTCCTGCATGCCGCCAAGCTGGCTTCGGTGGGCGAATTGGCCACCGGCGTGGCCCATGAAATCAACAACCCCCTGGCGATTGTGCTGTCCACCACGGGGGTAATCCGGGACATGCTCAACCCGGAATTTAAGCTGGACGCCAGCCCGGAAAATATCCTCAAGGAGCTGGATACGGTTGATTCTGCCGTCTTTCGGGCGCGCAACATTACCCGGCAACTGCTCGATTTCGGACGCAAGGACCCGCCGCGCCCGGTGGCCTGCAACCTGAACCGTTTGGTCGACGATGTGCTGGGCGGCTTCAAGCTGCATGCCCTGGAAGTTGAGAACATCACCATTAATAAGCAGTTTGAAGCTGATTTGCCCGATATCATCGCAGATCACGATCAAATCCGCCAGGTCCTGCTAAACCTGATCAACAATGCGGGCGATGCCATCAGCGGAGCGGGCACGATTACGATCTCAACCGCCCGCGATGGCCGCAACGTACGTGTGACCATCACCGACACGGGCCGGGGCATGACAGCCGAACAGCTGAAGAAAATCTTCAAGCCCTTTTATACCACGAAAGAGACCGGCAAGGGTACCGGTCTCGGTTTGAGCGTTTCCCGGGGCATTGTGAAATCCATGGGCGGTTCGATAGAGGTGCAGAGCATGCCCGGCGCCGGGAGCTCCTTTACGGTGATACTACCAATTGATCTTACAGAAAGGCAATATGATGCAACAGCAACTGACACCCAACAGGCATAGTTCCTCCCCAACGATCCTGATCATCGATGACGAGGACCGGTTCCGACAGGCACTGGCCCGGCAGCTGGAAGTCAGAGACTTCAATGTGCTGGATACCGGCAGCGGCGAAGACGCCATCAAAATCGTGCGTCACGACAACCCTGAAGTGGTCATCCTGGACCAGAAGATGCCGGGCATGGACGGAATCCAGACCCTGAAAGAGATCAAAAAGATCCGTCCTGAAGTGCAGGTCATCATGCACACCGGTCACGGGAATCTGGAAGCCGCTCGTTTAACCGGCAAGCATGATGTGTTTGACTATCTCGAGAAACCCTGCGCCCTGGATGACTTAATAAGGGTGATTCAGTCCGCTCGCGAAGAATATGCCCACGCCCGGACCCGTCAGGAGATCCCCGCCGTAAAAAGAACCGGACTCAGAGACTGGCTGGTCGGCGCGCACAATGCCCGGCCGGGACTCATCATATTTTGCGTGCTGCTGTTTGCGGGCCTGCTCTCCATGCCGACGCCGCAGTCCCTGGAAACCTTCCTGACGTCCAAAAAAACCGGCGAATTGGGCGAGGCCGTCGCCGGTTATTCCGATTACCGGCAGATGGAAACCGGTCAGAGCATTGCCGATTACTATGCCCGCAAGGCCAAGTTGTATGCCACAACCATCGGTGCCGACGGCCAGGTCAAAAAGGCGCTCATTGGCGTGCAACAGGTCGCGCTGCGGGCCAAAGTCATGGTGGGTATCCTGCTGGTGGCCGCCATTTTCTGGGCGACCGGCGCCGTTCCCATCGGCATCACCGCGCTGCTGGTCGGCGTGCTGATGTATTTTTTCGGTGTGTTCCCTGCCGATCAGGTTGCCAAGGCCTATGCCAAGGACTCGGTAATATTCATCTTCGGCGTTCTGGCCCTGGCCGCGGCCATCAGTAAAACCGGTCTGGATCGCCGCATCGGGATATTGCTGCTGGGAACAAGCACCTCGCTGACCCGTTTTGCCCTTCTCTTCGGCCCCCTTTTGGCCGTAACGGCCGCATTCCTGTCCGAACATGCGCTGGTCGCCTTCATCGCGCCCATCCTCATGCTGGTTTACCTGGGAGCCATCAGGACCGCCGGCCTCAAACAAGACAGGCGCCTGATTGTCATGCTGATGCTGATGCTGACCTTTTGCGGCAATGTGGGCGGACCCGGGTCCCCGGCGGCCGGCGGGCGCAACGCCGTCATGCTGGGCATTTTGTCGGATTACGGCATCAGCCTGTCTTTCGGCAGCTGGGTCAAAATGGGGATGCCTTTCGTGCCGGTCATGGCCCTTGTGATTGCCGGCTATTTCCTGCTGGTCTTCAAAAACAATATCCAATCCGGGGAGGTCAATGTTGCCGCCGAGGTCCGTCGGGAATCGGAGAAGATCGGCAAAATGACCGCAGATGAATACAAGGCCGCCGGCGTCCTACTGCTCGTGATCATACTGTGGACAACTTTATCGGACCGCTTCGGCATGGGCGGACCGGTGATTCTGTGCCTGGTTCTCTTGAATATCATGGGCGTGCTGCGCTGGAAGGACATCAACAACATACACTGGGATGTGGTCGCCCTGTACGCCGCGGCGAGCGCCATGGGTTACGGGCTGGCCAGTACCGGCGCCGCATTGTGGCTGGCAAGCGGCTTTGTGTCCATACTGCCCGATTTTTTAAAAAGTGGCACCGGACTGTGCATATCCGCCAGTTTTATTACCGGTGTTTTAACCAATTTCATGAGTGACGGCGCCACGGTGGCGGCGGTGGGACCGATCACCGTTCCCATGGCCACACTGTCGGCAACCTCCCCGATCATGGTGGGACTGGCAACCGCGTTTTCCTCATCGTTTGCCCACATGCTGATCATCGGCACGCCCAACAACGCCATTGTCTACAGCATGGCCAGAGATCCCGAGACCGGGGAGCAACTGCTGACAATGAAAGACTTCTTGGTCCATGGGTTTGCCGTCTTCGGCCTGAGTCTGACCGTCTTGTGGCTGTGGGTGTTTTTCGGATACTGGCAGTTGATAAGCTTTTAAGTTATATCATTGAAACAAATCCATTTAGCGCTTATCTTAGAAAGGAATGAAATCATGGCTGAATCCAAAATCAACCTTTTGATCGTCGACGATGAAGAACAGTTTCTGGCATCCATCAGTAAAAGCCTGCAGGTGCGGGATTTCAACGTCATCGCCGTAACCCGCGGGGAGAAAGCCATTGAAGCGGCCAGGAAAAATCCCATCGATGTTGCCCTGGTGGACCTGAAAATGCCCGGGATAAACGGCGAAGAGACGCTCAGGGCTCTCAAAGCGGAGCACAAATGGATGGAGGTTGTGATCCTTACCGGCCACGGCACCATCGATTCGGCGGTCGAGTGCACCAAAAGCGGTGCCTACTCTTATCTGCAGAAGCCCTGCAGTCTGGATGAACTTATGGAGTGCCTGAAAGAGGCGTACAAAAAGAAAGTCATGAATCGCAAAAAAATCGAGGACCATAAAATGGCTGAATTGTTAAAAATTTCAGTATCCGGCTCTCCGAGGGACATCATGCGCAGACTAAAAGAAATTGATAAAGGATAGCCGCGTGCGGATGAAAGGTCCGCCGGTGGGAGCATAAATGGAAATCCCAGCGCTGAACGCACTGATAAAAGGACTCACCACCTGGAAGGCGGTGGTTGACATCGCTTTGATAGCGGCTGGATTGTTCTTTTTGTATCACACCCTGCTGCGTCTGGGGACCTGGCGGATCGTGGCCGGCATTATGCTGGCCGCTTTTCTTTTTTTGATTGCCAATTTGCTGGACCTCAAGGGCCTGGAATGGATTTTCGGCAATTTCAGCCATGTGGCCGTCATTGCCCTGGTTGTTATTTTTCAGCCCGAGTTGAGGAAAATATTCGAGCAGGCCGCATCGGTGCGGCGATTGGAAGTCCACGATGCCGGGGCGGAACTCGCCAAGCTGATTGCCGATGCGCTGTATGATCTGGCCGGGCAACGGCGCGGAGCCATCGTGGTGTTTCCCGGCAAGGAATCCATCCAGGAATGGCTCTCGGGTGGCTTCAAGCTGGAGGCCCGGCCCAGTGCCCCGCTCATCATGAGTATATTCGACCCGAACTCGCCGGGACACGATGGTGCGCTGATTATCCACAAGGGTAAATTCGCTGATTTTGGTGTCCGCCTGCCCATCTCCCAGAACTCAAAACTTTCGAATGATCTGGGAACGAGGCATCATGCGGCCATGGGCCTGGCCGAAAAAACCGATGCGCTGGCTATCGTTGTTTCGGAAGAACGGGGAAAAATATCGCTTTTCGCCAAAGGCAAAATGCGGCCGGTGGATGCTCCGGAAAAACTGGCCGGCAGTATTCTCTCACACTGGAGGCGCTCATCATCATATCCGTTCGTGCTACCCGAAGGAAACAAACGGTGGCTGGCACTTGCACAGATGTCTGCCAGCCTTGTTCTGGCGGTATTTTTCTGGTCCGCGCTGATCCTTTCCCAGGGGGAAATGCTGGAAAAGGTCATCACCGTCCCGGTGAGCTATACCGCCTCGCCGCCGAATCTCATCCTGATCGGTGACAAGCAGCAGGAGGTCCGCCTTCACCTGGCCGGCTCCAAAGCAGACCTGGATGCGATTCAACCCGACCAGATGACCGCCAAACTGAATATGGCCAAAGCCGTTGCCGGAAAACAAACCTTTGTTATCACAAGGGAAAATATGCCCTTGCCCCGGAACATCCAATTGTTGGATGTGAATCCATCCAACATTGAACTGACCCTTGCCGAAATAGTGGAGCACGAGGTGACGATCAAACCACAGCTGGTGGGTAAACTTCCAGGGGTGCTGAAAATTCGCTCAATCGAACTGAAACCTGAAAAAGTAAAGGTTCTGTCTCCGGTGGCCAGCGGCAATACCAAACCGGTGGCGGTCATGACAACCCCGATCTACCTGGAAAGTATCTATGAGGACACGAGTCTGTATTGCAAAATTATTGCCCCACCGTCCGTTCAGCCGGTAGATAAACGTTGGCCGGACATCGAAGTGACGATTGCGGTGAAAAAATAAGCATGCCCGTAAGCGCTGGGGCTGCTTTTCAACTTAATTTCACCGATCATTTTAAGTGTAACCACCCCGGCGCCCTCAGGTATGGAGGAGTAGCACCATGACGGATAACTCTACGTTGCTTCCCCTGGTTCGGAAGTTTTTTGAAAATGATTTGAACGCCGCCGCCGGTATTCTTGAAAGCATGCCCGAAGAGGAGGCCGCCCGGGCAGTAAAATCACTGCCGATACCACTGGCAGTTCGCATCGTGAAAGTGCTTCAAGTCAGTTATGCCGCTGCGCTGCTGAAAGATGCCGATGATCAATTTTTGATCGAGATGACATCACATCTCGATCCTCAGTTTCTGGCCTCAATCCTGATGCGCCTGCCTCCGGAGTCACGGGAGCGAATGTCAAAGCATATCTCCGGGAAAATAAAGGGACAGATCAGAGAGTTCCTGGATTACCCGGAGGGCAGCATCGGGCGGGCTATGACCACGGATTTTATCGCGTTGAAAATGAACACCCGGGCCGAGGAGGCGGTCGAAAAAATCCGCTTGCTGGCTAAAAAAAGATACCCGTCCTCCTATGTCTATGTGGTTGATGAAGAAGGCCGCCTTGCCGGTGTGTTGAATATGCGCGATTTAATGCTGGCGGAACCCCATCAGACGCTGGATGCAATCAGTCGCAAAGACTATTTTGCGCTGCACTGTTTCACTGACCGTCAGGATGCCGCCAATGAACTCGCCAGGCGCAAATTCTTTGCCGCCCCTGTTGTGGACAGTGACAATCACATCCTCGGCATCGTCAAAGCCGAACGCATGATTCACGGCGTTCAGGAAGAAGCCTCCAAAGATATTCAACGGATGTTCGGTGCCGGCGCGGATGAACGCGTATTTTCGACCATACCATTTTCGTTGAAAAAACGCTTGCCCTGGCTTCATATCAACCTGGCGACCGCCTTTTTGGCCGCGGCCGTCGTGGCCCTTTTTGAGGGTATTATTGCCAAATTAACCATTCTGGCGGTTTTCCTGCCGGTGGTGGCCGGCCAGGGCGGAAATGCGGGTGCCCAATCGCTGGCGGTGGTCATGCGCGGTATCGTTATGCGTGAAATTCCGAAAGACAAAATTTTCCCTCTGATATACAAAGAGGGCAGGATCGGGACAGTCAACGGTGCCGTCATCGGCGCGGTAACCGCGCTGGTTGCCTGGTGGTGGTATGGAAACCCCGTTCTCGGTCTGGTGATCGGTCTCGGCATGCTGGTGAACTTAATTTTAGCCGGTCTTGCGGGGGCCTCCATCCCGCTGATTATGAAAAAGATGGGCATTGACCCGGCCCAAAGCTCCAGCATTATTTTGACCACGGTAACGGATGTAATGGGATTTCTTGCGTTCCTGGGCTTTGCGGTGTTGTTTCAAAACTATCTGGTCTGACGGCTTCGTCTCTCGGGCGGTTGCGCCCCATTGAGCTTGTCCGTGCACCAGGCTGCCGGAGACAACGTCCTTTTACTCAAACCCCGTCATTGATGGATATGCAAGGGAGGATTTATGGAAAAACAACAGAAAGTTTCCATATGGTATGTGGTGCTCGGCATCTGGTTTTTCCTGATGAAGCGCATGGCGGGCCAGCAACCGGGCTTTATGACCCTTGGCAAAAACAAGGCCAAGATCTATATGCAGGAGGATATCGATATTCGCTTTGCGGATGTGGCCGGTGTGGATGAGACCAAACAGGAGCTGGTTGAAGTGGTGGACTTCTTGAAAGAGCCGGGGAAATACACTGAGCTGGGCGGGAAAATACCCAGGGGAACGTTGCTGGTCGGCCCTCCGGGAACCGGCAAAACCATGCTGGCCAAGGCCGTGGCCGGGGAAAGCGGTGTGCCGTTTTTCAGCATGAGCGGCTCGGAATTTGTCTAGAT
>JAFDCJ010000185.1 GCA_019312835.1 Deltaproteobacteria bacterium | reverse complement strand
CGGATAAATTATCGTAAAGACGCTGATTTCGCACATTTGGAATCAGCGCCTTTTTTATTTAGTTCTTGGGAGTTTACTTGGGAGCTTAATTTTTTTGCATTGAAAAAGGGTTTAAAAATTTCTTCTAAACCCCTGATTTTATTGTGGTAGCGGGGGCCGGATTTGAACCAGCGACCTTCGGGTTATGAGCCCGACGAGCTACCAGACTGCTCCACCCCGCATCAATTTTTGCGAATCAATGTTTACCGGAACAACAATAATTAGTCAAGGGGTTTCTGTCAACCAAATCTGAAAATTTACCGGCGACCCTGTTTGCGGCAGGGCTCATTTCGGGATTTGGCCAAATTTTCTATCAACTGCTCAAGGTGTTTGTATTCATCAACGGATGGGTTGATATGATCAGACCGCAGCAGTATCATTTTGTGACGGCTGGTGTGGCCGGTAATGATTTTAAGGGCGGATTTGGAAGCGTTAAGGGATTTGGCCAGAAACTTGAGGCACATCCGGTTGGCGGCATTGTCCACCGGTGGTGCGGTTAATTTTATTTTGAGGGCCCCATCGTGAATTCCGGCAACCATATTTTGGGAGGATCGGGGTTGTACCAGGACGTTGAAAAGAAGACCCTCGGGATGTCGGCGCGTGTTTAGACTTGCTATTCTCATAAGCGCACAACCCAGCTGCCGCGCATTATTGTTTTTTAATGGTATTGATAATCTGGGTGCTGGAGATCCCGGCGGTAACCGGTATTAATTCCACACGGCCCCCGTAGCGTTCAACAATTTCCCGCCCCAACACCTTTTCAGAGTCGTAGTTACTGCCTTTGGTCAAAATATCCGGGCGAATACACTCAATGACCTTATCCAGGTCGCTGGTGTCAAACACAACCACGTGGTCCACGCTGTCGAGGGCGCTGAGTATGCGGACACGCTCGGCGGCACCGATGACGGGCCGATCGGCGCCTTTCAGGCGTCTGACGGAATCATCGTCATCGAGGGCAACGATCAGCACATCGCCCAGGCTTTTTGAGTCCGCGAAGAGCTTGATGTGGCCCACATGTAAAAGGTCAAAACAGCCGTTGGTCAAAACAATTCGTTTGCCGCGCTTTTGTAGCTTGCGGCAAAGCTCGGAAAGCTCTTTCAATGTTGTGTGCTTGGGAGGGGTGTCGCTGGCAGACAGTTTCAGGGCCTCGAGAAGTTCCTTTTGAGTCACAGCCGCTGTTCCGACCTTGCCGACGACGATACCTGCGGCGGTGTTCGCCAGGGAGACTGCCTCTTTAAAGGGATGGCCGGCAGCCACTGCGAGCCCTATAACGGCGAGGACGGTATCGCCGGCACCGGAAACATCATACACTTCCCGGGCCCTGGTATTTATCTTAAACGGTTTGCAATTCTTCTCAAAAAGAACCATCCCATCCTTGCCGCAGGTTATCAGGAGCTTTTCGACACCGGATATATCTAAAAGATGTCCGCCAACCTCGGTCAGGGTTCTGGTATCTGATATTTCCCTGCCGCTGGCTAATGAGGCCTCTTTTTTATTGGGTGTCAGCAAATCTACGCCGGCGTACTTGGTAAAATCAAGCCCCTTGGGGTCGGCAATCAAAATTTTGTCATGGGCTTTGGCGATTTGAACCAGGCTTGTTATCATCGCACGGCTCACCAGACCTTTGCCATAGTCGGAGATCAGGATCAGGTCGACATCCGGAATAATCTGTTCGGCCTTTTTGACGATGCGCTTAAAGGTTTGCGCCGAAATTTCGCTTTTGGTTTCACGGTCCACCCGAAGCACCTGCTGGTGCTCGGCAATGATGCGTGTTTTCTTCGTTGTATGCCGTCCCTTGTTCTGAATGACGCCCCCGGTGTCAGCCCCGATGGCATCCAGCTGATCGATTAAAAGCTTGCCATCACTGTCCTTGCCGACCACACCCAGCACCGTTACACGGGCACCCAGGGTAACGAGATTATGGATGACATTGCCGGAGCCCCCCAGTGTGTAATCCTGGTTCTGTACGGCCACGACTTGAACGGGTGCTTCCGGAGATATGCGTTCAACTTCCCCCCAAACGTATTCATCGATCATCAAATCGCCGATGACCAGCAGGTGGGTTTGACCAAATTTCGAGATATCGATGTTCATGCTTTCTGGCCTCTGGTTACTGGTTGCTGGCAGCTGGTTACCCGATAGTGGTAGGGGCTGCGGTCCCCCGAATTACAGCTCATGGCGCAAAGCGTCAGGTTGTTCTGAAAGTGCCGCACTTTCGTTTTGTACGCGATGCGCTAGTCGTTTTCAATCCGCAACCTAAAATTTTTAGGCTTCTTCTTCCCTTGCTTTCTTAAGCATCGCCTTCATAAAACCCGGTGGTCGCACCACTTTACCATCCGTATTGACATAGGGATGGATGGTGTAGCCCCTGGCCACCAGGGTTTGCCCGTCTTCGTGATAAATCGTATAGTCGAACTTGATGCCGGCTTTAATGGCGGGATCAACACTGGTTTCAATTACCAGGACCTCGTCGTATTTTGCCGGAGCGGCATATTTGCATTTGGCCTCGGCCACAGGCAGGAAAATGCCGTTGTCTTCGACCTCTTTATAGGACAGCCCCAGATAGCGGAACATTTCACTGCGGCCGATTTCAAACCAGCGAAAATAGTTGCCGTAATAGGCCTGGCCCATGTTGTCGGTATCCCCGTAGATGACGCGGTAGGTGGTTCGATGACGATACATAGTCTGTATTTTCTAAATTCAGGTAAGAAAGTTTTTCTGGGGTTTAGGAATTTTCAAATAAAAGGTTTCAGGTTTCGGGTGTCAGGTGTCAGTGTTCAGCTGACAGATGTCAGAAGTCAGAGGTCAGATGACCATCCGGCAGATGTCAGAATAAGGATTCGGCATCGGGGGCTGAATATTCTGCTTCGTCATCTGTCTCCTGTCCTCTGTTTTCTGTCCTCTTTATTGCGACACCTGAAACCATTCATCCTGGTTTCATAATATCTAAAAGCCTTTCCTTTAGTTCTTTGTAATTATACGCCACCGGGAACCCATCGTATTCCGCCTTGACGTTGTCCGGCGGCCGATACAAAATGCCATGATCCGCTGCCTGGAGCATGGTAATATCATTATAGGAGTCACCAACGGCGATGACCCGGTAATTTAATGACTTCAGCGCCAGAGCCACTTTCTTTTTACCGTCCTCCTGGCGCAGGTTGTAGCCGGTAATAGACCCGTCACCATTCACCGACAGGGTGTTGCAGAAGAGGGTCGGGCGGTCCAGCTTTTCCATCAGCGGGCCGGCAAATTCGACATAGGTATCCGAAACGATGATGACCTCGACCAGGGCGCGCAGCCAGTTTAAGAACGCAAGGGCGCCTTCGATGGGTTCCATTTTTCTGATGACGGCCTGGATATCATCGAGTTTGAGGTTGTTTTCCTCCAGAATTGCCAGGCGCCGCTTCATCAGGACGTTATAATCCGATATGTCCCGGGTGGTAAGTCTCAGTTCTTCGATCCCCGTTATCTCCGAAAAATTAATCCAAATTTCAGGTGTGAAGATACCCTCTAAATCTGCACATACGATAAACATGGTGGCGTGATTTTTCCTTTCTTGATCAATCTAATTCATCATCTTCGATGCGGATGAGCACCGGTTCATCACTTACAACGTTCAGGTCTCTGATTTCAGCCAAGGCCCGCTTGACATCCGCTTCTCTGGCCTGATGGGTGAGCATCACCAGGGGAACGGAGCCGTTGGTTTTGCGACCCTTTTGATGGACCGACCGGATACTGATGCCGTATTTGCCGAATATGCCGGAGATATTGGAAAGAACGCCGGGACGATCCAGGGCCGCAAATCTGAAGTAATAATGGGTCACCAGATCATCGATGGATAACACTGGTATCTTGCTGATGCTGTCGCGCTGATAGGAAAGGGGCGGTATTCGGCGGGCGGTGCCGGATAAAATATTGCGGGCGATGTCAACAATGTCGCTGACGACGGCGCTGGCCGTCGGCATCATACCGGCTCCGCGACCGTACAGCAAGATATCGCCGACCGCATCTCCGGATATCGATAGGGCGTTCACCGTTCCGCTGATGGACGTCAGCAGGTTGCGAAAGGGAATCATGGTGGGATGAACCCGGGCCTCCACCCGGCTGGCCAGAATTTTACTGATGGCCAGCAGTTTGATTCGGTAACCGAATTGTCCCGCAAATTCAATATCCAAGGGGGTTATCCTCGAAATGCCTTCGATATAGACGTCCTTTAAATTTATTTCCATGCCGTAGGCCAGCGCGGCCAGGATGGCAATTTTATGGGCGGTGTCAAATCCACCGACATCAAGGGTTGGATCGGCTTCGGCATACCCCTGGCGCTGGGCTTCGGCCAAGGCTTCCTTGAAAGAGATCCCTTCGTCTTCAATTTTGGACAAAATATAATTGCAGGTGCCGTTGAGTATCCCGGACATGGATTTGATATGGTTGCCCACCAGGGATTCACGCATGGACTTGATGGTCGGCATACACCCGCCCACACTGGCCTCAAAGGCCAGATCAACCCCTTTTGCGGCCGCAGCGGCAAACAATTCATTGCCCTGGGCGGCCAGCAAAGCCTTATTGGCGGTGACCACGTGTTTCCCATTGTCAATGGCCTGCAGAATAAACTCTTTGGCAATGCCTTCACCGCCGATCATCTCGATGATCATGTCGATCGCAGGATCATTCAATACTTTCTGCGCGTCGGTTGTTAATACACCTGCCGGGAATTGAATCCCCCGGTCGGTTTCAATGTCAATGTCCGCCACCCATTTTAAATTTAAATCTGCCCCCACCCGGGCGGTGAGGAGATCTTTGTTCTCAATGAGCAGCTTGGCCACACCGGTACCGACCGTACCGCAACCCAGCAATCCAATGTTTATCTGTCTCATTAACTACTTCCCCTTATTACATGACTGTCTGTTATAAAAAATTCCAGCAAACGTTATGAAATCTCAAATAACAAGCACCAGAATATTCACCCCGTTAAATGATCTGATAGTTGTCATTTCAAATTTTCCAGTGCATTTGCATCGGGACTGTCAAGGGACCAACCGATGGTCACGATAGCCTCGGTATCGGGATCAATTTGAACATCAAACCGGCGTCGATACCAGTCGGCAATGGCGGCACGCAATTTGGTAATGCCCATTGAGGCGGAATAGCGGTGGTTATGGGGCTTGCGTGAAGCTTCAACCAGCTTATCGACGATATGTTCCGGTGTACCCAGGTCGGGATTGCCCATACCCAGGTCAATAATGTCATGACCGTCCCTGCGGGCCTCCCTTTTAATTCGATTGACAGGGGCGAAGACATAGGGTGGAAGGCGATCGAGTCTGGCAAATTTAGTCATGGGAACGGTTTCCTGTCTCAAATTGCCCGGTTCAGTCACTTACATATGGCCCAAGCGCATCGGGCAAAAAATATTCTCGCCAAAGCCTTAAGTCTGCAATGGTTGATCCATACATTTATTTTGGCGTCTTAGCGTCATGGCGAGAGGCTTTCTCTGTTCCGGGCCAACCGACGCAGGATTAAATAATACAACCGCGCCGGAAGGAAGTCAAAAAAATTGTTTTGACTTTTAAGCTGAATCAGTTTAAATTTCAAGGACTTTTCTCGGAAGGAGGCAATTATGTCCGATTCGTTAACCTATGCGGACGCCGGCGTTGATATCGATAAGGCCAACAAGTTGGTCAGTACCATCAGTGAAATTGCCAAACAAACCACCCGTTCCGGTGTGATCGGCGAAATTGGGGGCTTCGGCGGGCTGTTTTCATTGAATCTTGCCAATCTGGACAGGCCTGTTCTGGTCAGTTCGACAGACGGAGTCGGGACCAAGCTTAAGATTGCCTTTATGCTCGACAAGCATGACACGGTCGGGATCGATCTGGTGGCGATGTGTGTCAACGACATCATCGTGCAAGGTGCCAAACCACTTTTTTTTCTTGATTATTTGTCCATGGGCAAACTCGACAGCGAGCAAGTCGCTGAAATCATTAAAGGGATCGGTGAGGGCTGCCGACAGGCCAATTGCGCCTTGCTCGGGGGCGAAACAGCGGAAATGCCGGGATTTTATCAGGATAACGAATACGATATGGCCGGCTTTGCGGTTGGCATCGTTGATAACAGCAAGATCATCGATGGCACGGAGGTTCGGGTGGGGCATCGACTCATCGGGATTGCATCCAGCGGTCTGCACAGCAATGGCTATTCGCTGGTTCGTAAAATATGTTTTGACCGCTTAAAATTAAAAATCGACGACTATGTCCCGGATCTTGGCCAAACAATTGGTGAAGCCTTGCTGACGCCGACCAAGATTTATGTCGACCCTCTGTTGAGCATAATGAAGGATTTGCCGGTGCATGGCCTGGCCCATATCACCGGCGGCGGGATCGAGGACAACATTCTTCGAATCATTCCCCAGGCTTGCCATATATCCATTCAAGGGGAAATATGGGATGTACCGCCCATTTTTTCGTTTTTGCAACAAGCCGGAAATGTTTCCGATGCTGAAATGAGGCGGACATTTAATAACGGCATCGGCATGATTGCCGTCGTCCCTGCTGAAGCCACCGACGACGTGTTGCAGCGCTTGGATGCCATGAACGAAAAGGCTTATTTAATCGGCGAAATCATGGAATGTAAGGATTCCAGCCAGCGGATAACCTGGGAGTAGAATTGGCAAAACTGATCATCGTCAAAATAGGCCACCGCCTGTCACAATTTCTTCAGTGGCTGGCCAGGGCCAACGCCAACAGCCCGCCTTGCCACGGCTGAGGCACCGGAAAAACAGGCACCCGGAGGGTTGTCAATAAATAATAGTCCCCTATAATCGTTACAAGTTTAATCTGATTTCAAGACCGTTTTATTTCAAATAAAATCACAAATCACAATCTACAAATCACAAACAATGACCGAAATTCAAAATTCCAAACTTTGAATGTTTCGGTCATTGGTTTTTGATATTTGAGATTTACCTGCCCTGTTAAATCATTATTATTGGGATAGGGTAAATGGTATAAGGGCCATATATTAATTCTAGATCGGTTTCATTTATCTAATTATTTAACAGGGTGAAGATTTTGGTGCTTGGAAATTGGGATTTTTAAAAATGATGTCGGCACGTATTTGGTAGATTGCTTGAATTAAGAGAAATTATAACATGAAAATATTGGGAATTGAAACCTCCTGTGATGAGACGGCTGCTGCGGTAGTCGAAAATGGAACCTCAGTTTTAGCTTCAGTGGTGTCTTCCCAGGTTGACGTCCACCATCTTTACGGTGGGGTGGTGCCCGAGCTGGCCTCCAGAAAGCACATCGAGGCGATCGTGCCGGTGGTTGAGGAGACCCTGAACAAGGCGAGGCTGCCGCTGACGCAAATCGATGCGTTAGCTGTCACCCGTGGTCCCGGGTTGGTGGGCGCTTTGCTGGTGGGATTTTCCTTTGCGAAATCGTTGGCCTATACAATGGGCATTCCCTGGGCGGGGGTCAATCATTTGGAAGGTCACATCAATTCGGTTTTTCTGGAAGGCGACCCGCCGGCTTTTCCCTTTGTGGCCCTGCTGGTATCCGGAGGGCATACCAGCCTCTACCATGTGACCGATCATATTACGCTGGAGTTGATGGGGCAAACACGAGATGATGCGGCCGGCGAAGCATTTGATAAGGTTGCCAAAGTGCTGGGACTGGGGTATCCGGGCGGTG
>JAFDCJ010000184.1 GCA_019312835.1 Deltaproteobacteria bacterium | reverse complement strand
CCCGGCAGGGTCTGGGGTAAAATAGCCTGCATGAAAACCCGCACCCTGGAAGCATACAGATCCTGGGCCGCCTCCACAAGGGTCCAGTCCAGGCGCTCGACACTGGCATACAGGGGCAGGGTCACAAACGGCAGAAACATGGAGACCATTCCCAGGTAGACGGCAAAGGAATTTGGATACAGCGGGGACCCCGCCGGTATAAACCCCAAAAAGGTGGCCAGTTTGGCCAGGGGCAGCTCCGGCGCCAGAATCAAAAACCAGGCATAGGTGCGGATGACCATATTGGTCCAGAAGGGAATGATCACCAGGGTAAGCCAGAAATAGCGGCTGCGCGGAGGCCGGGCGACAATAAAAAAGCTCAGCGGATAGGAAAGCACCACCGAAATCAACGTGGTCATAAAAGCAACCCAAACGGAGCGAAATACGATGATAATATAGTCTGCAGTCCACCCGAACAGGCTGAAACCGGCCAGACGCTTATAATTTTCGATGGTAAAAATCCACTCGAGCTGTCCATAGGCTCCCCGCGTGATTAAACTGACCGCAATCAGAACCAATCCCGGTAAGACCAGAAATACCATCAGCCACAGCATTCCGGCCCCCAGGAAAAGTAGACCCCGTTTGGCAAGATTTTGCCGGGTGGTCAGCTCGCCGTACCAGACGAGTAACTTATTCATCCAAGATCACCAGACCTTCCGGTGGGAGCTCCAGCCAGACCTCCTCACCAGGCTCATAATTGTGTTGGGCTGTCGTGCGCACTCGCAAAGGACCCGGTTCACACCACAGATCAAGGTTGGTTCCCCGATAAATCGCCTCGCGAACGCGCGCCCTGACGCCATTCTTTTGCGGCGGATTGGCCGCAATTCGAATCCTTTCGGGACGAATGGCCACTGGACCGCGCTCCCATGCAGGCTGACCGGTCAGATGAAAAAAACCGATGTCGGTATCAATACCTTCATTTGAGCGTTGGCCCTTAATCAAATTGGCGGCGCCCAGAAATTCAGCCACAAAACGGGTCTTGGGCTGCTCGTAGACCTCCTTGGGGGTGCCGAACTGAATGATGCGGCCTTCGCTCATAACCGCCAGGCGGTCGGAAACCACCAGGGCCTCGGCCTGGTCGTGGGTCACCAGAATAAATGTCTGACCCAGCTTGCGCTGCAGCCGCCGCAACTCAACCTGCACCTGGGCCCGCAGTCTGGCGTCCAGGGCCGACATGGGCTCATCCAGCAGCAATACATCGGGTTCATTGACCAGGGCCCTTGCCAGCGCCACCCGCTGCTGCTGGCCGCCGGATAATTGGTGGGGGAAGCGTTCGGGCATTTCTTCCAATCCCAGCATTTCCAGGCGGCGGTTGACCCGGCTTTTCACTTCATTCTGGGGATACCTGCGGGCGCGCAGGCCGAAGGCCACATTTTCAAAAATATTAAGGTGGGGAAAAAGGGCATAACTCTGAAATACCGTGTTCACCTGGCGTTTGGTGGCCGGCAGCGCCGTAATATCCTGACCGCCCAAAATTACCCGACCGGTATCCGGCAGTTCCAATCCGGCAACGATGCGCAGCAATGTGGTTTTGCCACATCCGGAAGGCCCCAGCAGGGTAAAAAACTCACCTTCCCGGACATCCAGGGAAACATCCACCAGGGCCTCTACATCGGCAAATCGTTTGTTGATATTCTGAACGGATAAACCCTTTTGTTTTTTGGCGTTCATCTGCCTATTCCCAAAAGCATGCGCTCGAATCTGATTATTGTCTCAAAGATGGCAGCACGTCCATCTGTGCCCCCGTCAACGCCAGTCAAAACCAACCGCTTGTTTATCTCTGCGGCCGATCCCTCATGTCGGCATCCGGCTGCCATCATTTGTTCCCTGGCCCCTTAATCTTTAATCACCAATTCGGCTTTTGATCAACCTAAATATCCGGCGGTGCGCGGAACCCGAACCGCGTCCCTGAGAATGCTGACGGCCAGCTGATAGCGTTTATCCGCAGGAGCGCCCTCGGTGATGCGCTGCTTCATCTGGGCTCCCCTTTGCTTGAGCGAAATCTTATCGGCTTCTTTAAAAACCAGGGCACCGTAATGGCACTCGGTCACACAGATCGGATTGCCGCCGCACAGGTCACACTTATACGCTTTGCCGGATCCGTATTGCTCGATCATGCCGTAGGGGCATGCGGCCACACAGTCGCCGCAGCCACTGCACTTTGGAACATTGACGGCGACGACACCGCGTTCGTTTTTATAGATGGCCCCCTCGGGACAGGCCTCCAGACAATCCGGTTTGGGACATTGAAAGCAAATGCTCGGCACCGAATATCCTTCAAGCGGAAAATTGTTGATTTTGAGCCGCGCCTTGGAGGGCACGAACATACCCTCTTTGGCGGCAGCGCACACATAGGTGCAACGATTGCAACCGGTGCAGCGATTGGGTATTGCCAACAGGTGCTTTTCCATTTAAATTCTCCGTAGCGGTTATATTTTAAATTTCCTGCAACCGAAGCGCTTGCAGTTTCTCTGCTGTAGGCTTTCCGTCCTCATCCCAGCCGCGCAGGTAGTAGTAAAGCCCTTTCATTTCCGCCAGGTCTTCCGCTTTCAAAACCCTGCCGGCATGGGGCCCGTCTTTCAGCGCCTGCCGGGTAATTTTTTCAGACAGGGTGTCGTCGGCTGCCGTAAAACCGGCCCTGAGATTAAACAACCGGATCAGGTTCCAAATTCGCTCGCCGGCCCTGTCCAGGTCTTGTGCCGAAACCTGGCGACCCAGACCGGCGGCCAGCATGTCGGCCATCACAGTTGTATCAATCGATCCCCAGAAATCACAGAAGCACATGGACCACTTGACCGCATTGAGGTTCTGCCCATCGATCACATCCCGTGCCATCGCCCTGAGTTTAAAGGGGTCGTCGGCAAATATGGTAAAGGCCCTCAAATGGCAGGCACCGCGCTCGCTGGTGGCGTATGCCAGGCCCATACCGTAACTGCCCCTGGGATCATACGCCGGCATCTCCAATCCTTTGGCGTGGGCGGCTCTTTCAGGCGCACCGTATTTTTGCGCCAATCGGGCGGCTCCCAGGGCCAGATCCCGGCCGCGGGCAGAGGACAGGTTCGCAATTTCGGCAATCACCTTCAGATAGTCTGCTGTCTGGCCGAACTTCAACCCGAAATCCTTGACACCGGCCTCGCCCAGCTCCATGGCCAGCCCGATGGTGCTGCCGGCCGACATGGTGTCCAGTCCCAGATCATCGCAAAGCCGATTGAAGCGCATGACCTGCTCCATGTCGTTTATCTCGCAATTCGATCCGCCCAGGCACAGGGTCTCGTATTCCGGTCCTTCCATTTGAACCCCATTGATCGATGTAAAATTGCCGCAGCCCAGGGGGCAGGAAGCACAGGCGCGATCCCCGATCTTGACCGCATTGATCGCTTCTGAATCCAGGGCGCGCCGCTTGGGGTTAACACCGGCGCTATAGTTACGGGTCGGATGAATGCCCATTTCATTGGTCACATCAATCAGCATCGGGGTGCCGTCATTTTTGGCCCACAGATTTGCACTGGTCAGCAGATCGGATTCCTTGTGCTGGGTAACTTTTTCCCAAAAAACACCCAGGTTGTCGACCTGGACACCGCCGGTGCCCCGGCAGGCAATCGCCTTGAGGTTTTTGGCGCCAAACAACGCGCCGGCACCGCCGCGCCCCATCTGACGATAGGCCTCTGATCCGATACAGGCGTAGGTCACCAGATTTTCGCCGGCCGGTCCGATGCTCAGGCTTTTGACACCGTGGCCCATTTCCCCGGCCAGCCATTGTTCGGTTTCAAAGATTCCTTTTCCCCGGCAGGGTTGCGCGTCTTCCAGGCTGACCCTGTCATCCTCGATCCGCAGGTATACGGGATGCTCGGCTTTGCCGGTGATAACGATGCCGTCATAGCCGGCAAATTTAAGCTCCGGCCCGAAGGCGCCGCCCACATTGGTTTCGAAAATGGTTCCGGTATGGGGCGACTTGGAAACCAGGCTGGTGCGAGAGGCTGTGGGCGCCAGCGTGCCGCACAGGGGGCCGGTCATGATGACCAGGGCGTTATCGGCTGACAGGGGGTCGGTTTGGGGGTTCACTTCCGCGGTAAAATATTTGACCGCCAGACCCCAGCCGCCGATATAGTCCTGCAGCCACTGCCTGTTTATGGATTTGGGCCGGATCTCGCCGGCCGTCAGATCCACATGCAGGACCTGGCCGGCATACAGGTTCATGGGTTCAACCCGCTTCGGCATTTCAATGGTTTTGAGGACATCTTCGAGCCGGTTGAGGACCTCATCCAGGATTTCCTGCGGCACATTGAGCGCGGGCTCAATCCGAATGGTCTTGGCATTGGTCAATGTGCCGGCTGCCAGCACGCCGCGGGAAAAAAGACCGGCGGCGACCTTGTAGCCGATACCGTCGGTGGGAAACTCCATACCGATTAACAACCCCAGGCCGCGAACACTGGCCAGCACGCCGGGATAGCGGTCTTGAAGCTGTCTCAACTGGTCCAGCATATAGGTGCCTTTGGCCTTGGCCTGCCCGGCCAGGTCTTCTTCCAGCAAGACGGTGATGGCCGCCAGGGCGGCTGAACAGGCCAGGGGGTTGCCCCCGGTGGTCGTGGTGTGCATAAACGGATTGGGTTCCATGCATTCCCATATTTTGGCGGTCGAAAAAAAGGCCGACATGGGCACCACGCCGCCCCCCAGGGCCTTGCCCAGGCAGAGAATATCGGGTGCCACCTGCCAGTGGTCCACGCCGAATATCTCGCCGGTGCGGCCCATGCCGGTTTGAACCTCGTCGGCAATCAAGAGCACACCGTAATGGTTGCAGATTTCCCTTAACCGCGGCCAGTACGCATCGGGCGGCACTACGGCCCCGGCCTCGCCCTGCACGGGTTCGGCCACCACCGCGGCGATATCATCCCCCACCGCTCTGGCCGCCGCCAACGCCTGCTCGACTGCAGCGGCATCCCCGAAGGGAACATGCCGAACCCCCTCCAAAAGCGGCAGCAGCGGCGCGCGAAAGTTTTTTTTGCCCATCAAAGACAGCGAGCCCAGCGTTTTGCCGTGAAAGGCCTTGAGCATGGCAATAAAACCCTTGCGTCCGGTGTGAAGCTTGGCCAGCTTCATCGCGCCTTCCACCGCCTCCGTCCCGGAATTGGCAAAAAAACCATACTGAATCTTTCCCGGAGCTATCAGCGCGATGACCCGCGCCAGTTGGGCGCGCAGGGGGTCGAGCAATTCCTGGCTGTACTGGGGGGAACGATCCAATTGGGCCTTCACGGCAGCAACAATTTTGGGATGCCGGATACCGTAGGAATAAAGTCCGTAACCGCCGAGGACATCCAAAAATTCTCGATCCAGCGCATCCACCAGTATCGAACCCTTGCCGGTCCACTCAGTCATGGCAAAATTGGTGGCTTCTGTTACGGATTT
>JAFDCJ010000183.1 GCA_019312835.1 Deltaproteobacteria bacterium | reverse complement strand
GCCTCAATCGGTGATGGATCGACTCATTTTTTTTTTTTTTTTTAACAAGGCCGCTGATGCCCATTGGGTGATTGAGGCCGCCTTTGAAGAGCAGGCGTTAAAAGAAGCGCTGTTTGAACAACTGGACCGGCTGGTTCCAGAAGACGCCATCCTGGCCACAAATACATCCTCTATTCCGATTACCCGGCTGGCCATGGGTACCAATCGACCTGAACGGGTGGTGGGCCTTCATTTTTTTGGGCCGGTTCCGTTTATGGCGCTGGTAGAGGTCATCAGGGGCGAAAAAACCTCGGATGACGTTTTCAACCAGGGGGTAGACTTTATCAAATCCCTGGGTAAAACGCCGGTGAAGGTTCACAAAGACATTCCCGGATTCGTGATGAACCGGATATTCGGGGCTGCTCTTCGCGAGTGCGTCGACCTGGTGGCCGAAGGGATTGCCAGCCCCGAGGATATCGATATCGGGATGCGGCTGGGTTACGGCTGGAATATCGGGCCGTTTGAAATTGCCGACAACGCCGGCCTGGACACCTTTGCCAGGGTCGGCCAAACCATGCTGGCGCTGGGGGAAGCGCATCTGGTGGCCAAATCGGATTTGATCCTTCAGATGGTAAAAGAGGGTCGACTCGGAAAAAAGGTGGGCCATGGGTTTTACCGTTATGGCAAGGATGGTAAAAAAATTACATAGCGCTGCAAGGCATCAGCATATCGCGGCCGGAAGCCGCTCCCACTTTCTGAAGAACAGAAGGTGGGAGCGGCTTCCGGCCGAGATAAGCAAGTATTTAGACAATGTTTAAATTTTGTGTCCCGGAACTGTGTGTTAATTGCTGTCAGACTCGGCAATCGCTGTATGATTAGGATTACGATTGAGTCTAATAAACCGTTTAATGGCACAGAACGCCCTCCCCCTTGACGGGGGAGGGTTTGGGTGGGGGTGATCACCCTCCCCATAATCCCCTCCCGTCAAGGGAGGGGAATCGAGAAATGGATAAATTGATTTAATAAGTATTGGCTGAACACGTCGTTAAATGGAATTCAATATTCTCGCGGAGAAACAAAAGTGCCATTCAAAAAAGAATTAGAAGAACTCGAGCAGCGCCGCGCCAAAGCCCGGCAGATGGGCGGACCCGATAAAATCAAAAAACAACACGATCAGGGTAAGCTCACCGCCCGGGAAAGAATTGACCGCCTGCTGGACCCGGAGTCATTTCTGGAAGTCGGCATGTTGAACCATTCCGATGTGCCGGGAATGGAGGAAAAAACCCCGGCCGACAGCAAGGTTGCCGGCTACGGCAAAATCGACGGTCGCCGGGTAGCGGTCGTTTCCAACGATTTTACCGTGCTGGCCGCCACCTCCAGCCGAATTGCGGGACGCAAGGAAGGCGAGCTGAAAGCCCTGGCGGCCCATCGCGGCTATCCGGTGGTTTACCTTGGTGAAGCCGGCGGCGCGCGCATGCCGGATATCATGGGTTCTGCCGGGCTGGCATCCTACGGCGGCGGCGGTTTCGATACCTACCTGCGGATCATGAGCCGCGTGCGGCAAACCCCCATGGTGACAGCCATCCTGGGTGAATGTTACGGCATGCCGACCTGGATGGCCTGTCTGTCCGATTTTGTCGTCCAGGTCAAGGGCAGTGCCATGGGCGTATCCGGGCCCCGGGTGGTTGAGCTGGCCCTGGGTGAAACGGTCACCGATGAAGAGCTCGGCGGCTGGCGGGTCCATGCCGAAATTACCGGCAATGTGGACCGGGTCGCTGAAAACGAGGCCGAGTGTTTTGATATCATCCGACAGTACCTGGCGTACATGCCGTCGCATTGTGATGAACGCCCGCCGGCGGCCCCTGTTCCGGAAGGCTCGGGTGCGGACATGGAGAAGATATTGGAATTGCTGCCCGAAAAGCGCAACCGCGGTTATGATATGCACCGGATTCTGAATAGCATTGTGGACCATGGCAGCTTATTTCCGCTAAAACCGACCTTGGGCAAGTCGGTGATTACGTCTCTGGCACGCATCGACGGTCAGGTGGTGGGGATCGTGGCCAACCAGCCCATGTTCAATGCCGGCGCCATGGATACCGACGGCATTGACAAGGTGATCAGTTTTCTGTGCCTGTGCGACTCGTTCAATATACCACTGCTGTTCTTTCATGATATCCCGGGATTTCTGGTGGGCAAGGCCGCCGAACGCAAGCGGGTGGCGGCCCGGGTGATGAATTACATGAATGCGTTGGGATTGCTGACGGTTCCCAAAATCTCCATCGTTGTCAGAAAAACCTACGGTATGGCCTTCTGGAATATGTGCGGCTCGGGGTGCGGCACCGACTTTCTGGTGGCCTGGCCGTCGGCGGAAATGAGTTTCGTGGATCCGGCCATCGCGGCCAATGTGGTTTACGGCGGCAAACCATCGGCTTCGGACAAGCAATCGGATGAATGGCAGGCATTGATGCAGCAACTGGTGGATGATGCCTCACCCTATGGCGCCGCCGGCAAGCATTTTATTCACGATGTGATCGATCCCAAGGATACCAGGGACTATATCATCCTGGCGCTGGAGATCAGCTATAATCAGCGCCGCAAAGGTATCAGCGAGCACCGTCTCGCAAATTGGCCCACAAAATTCTAAACTGGCTTTAAAAGCTTCATCTCTTGCCCGCTGGCGGCGTTGCGAGGAGATTGGAAATGCTCACGTACTGGCGTGTACGCTCCGCTTTCCAATCCCCTCGCGCCTTGCCATCGAACAAGATCTAAAGCTTTTAAAGCCAGTTTATAAGTATTCTTATAGATATGGTAAAAGGAGAGCAGTTTAACAATGACTTGCTGAATAATGAAAAGTTTAAAATTAGACATGCAGTCACGTCATTCCGGTGAAAGCCGGAATCCAGTGCTTTTAAAAACTTGAATTGCTGGATGCCGGATCGGGCCTGTCCTCAACTTGATTGGGGATCCGGCATAACGATCAGAACACAGGCGATTTTCTGAATTGTGACACAGTCTGTTCAGCGGGGGTCACGCCAATACTCAACTTGATTGAGGATGCGGCATGACAAATCGAAATAGTCAACCACATAACCGATAACAAATAACAATTGAACTTTATCTCAATTATTGGAGGGACCAATGAGCAAACGTGTGCTGAAAACCAAACTTTGCGACATGCTGGGGATCGAGTACCCGATCTTGAGCGCCGGGATGGGCCCGACCCTGATCGGTGAAAAGACCGGGGCGCCGGTAGAGTTGGTGGTTGCCGTATCTGAAGCCGGCGGACTCGGTGTATTGGGCGGTAGCGGCTACACGGTCGACGAGTTGCGCGAAGCTATCCGCGAGATCAAAAAGCAAACCGACAAGCCTTACGGGGTTGACCTGCTCCTGCCCAAGCACCTGGACCTGAAAGGCGGCATCGGCGGAACTGATGCCGTCGAGCTGCCTTTGAACGAGGTGCTGAAAACCATCCCCAGGGAACATCAGGAATGGATTCATAAAATCAAACAGGAAATGGGGCTGCCGGATGTGAACATTACGATCCGCCGCAACACGACCACGATGTATCCGAAAGAATCCATTCAGGTATGTATCGAAGAAAAGGTGCCGCTTTTTTGTGCCGGTCTCGGAAACCCCGGCTTTATGGTCGCAGACGCCCATGCAGCGGGGATGAAAGTACTCGGCATTACCGGCAATGCCAAAAACGCCAAGCGCATGGCGGATTCCGGCATCGATCTGCTGGTGGCCCAGGGACATGAGGGCGGCGGGCACACCGGTCGCATCGGCACGATGGTGTTGTTGCCGGCGGCCATCGATGCCGCCTATCCGGTGCCGGTCCTGGCTGCCGGCGGTATCGGGGACGGACGCGGACTGGCAGCGGCGCTTGCCATGGGCTGCGTGGGTGTCTGGGTCGGAACCCGCTTTCTGGCGACCAATGAAGGCGGTGCCCTGGATGTGAACAAACAAAAAATCCTGCAGTCGACCGATGAGGGCACCCGTGTCAGCACGGCATACACCGGAAAAACCCTGCGGGCCAGCTACAACCGGTTTCATGATCTGTGGGAAAACTCAGGGCTCGAGCCCCTGCCCTTCCCCACCCAGGTGCTGATTTCATCCGCCCTTCTGGCAAGCTTCATCGAAGCCAACCAAACGGATTTTGTCGGCGGCCTGGCCGGGCAGGTATCCGGCATTATCAAGGAAATAAAACCGGCCGCCCGGGTACTGGAGGATATGGTTGAGGAGGCCGTTGATATTCTGACCCGACAATTATGTGCCAATGTTGTCGCCAAATAAAAAGGAACAGGGAGGTTTAAATGATTGTTGTTGCCAAATTGAAAGCCAGGAGCGGAGAAGAATCAAAAATGGCCGATGCGTTGCGGGCGATGGTCTCTAAAGTGGAAAAGGAAGAAGGAACCCTTGTTTACACCCTTCATCAGGCTCAGAATGATCCGGCGCAATTTCTCTTTTATGAAAAGTATGCCGACGGCGAGGCTTTGAAAGCCCACAGCTCGACGCCGTATTTCAAAGAGTTGTTCGGCACGTTGAAACCGTTGCTGAACGGCGCCCCTGAAATCGAGATGTATAATGAGCTGGCGGGTCTTCAAAAATAGAATTTGAACTTATTCACGCAGACGCAAGCAGACTATATGGTGTAGGGTCGGCCACCGTGCCCGCCATGCGATCTCGCAAGGCGAGGCGGGCGGACCTTGCCAGCCTTGATGCAAGTCAGCGCATTATTTAGAAGATAGCGGGCACCCCCCTTTGTTATAAGTTGGCGTGACTTCGCTGCGCTGATCAGTGCTCCGCCATACTCTTTCGTCATTCCGGACTTGATCCGGAATCCAGTTCTGTTGCAAGGCGTTCGGTATCTGGATGCCGGATCGCGTCCGGCATGACAATTAGAAATGAACAGCAGGCTACTTGTCCGTCAGAGCCGCCACCCCCGGCAGGGTCTTGCCCTCCATGAATTCAAGCGAAGCGCCCCCACCGGTCGACACATGGGATACCCGGTCCTCCACCCCGGCTTTTTCGACGGCTGAAGCGGAATCTCCACCCCCGATAACTGTTGTGACCCCCCTGGACGTTAAATCAGCCAGGATATTCGCAACAGAGTATGTTCCACGGGCGGTCTCATCTATTTCAAACACTCCCATGGGGCCGTTCCAGACGACCGTCCTGGCCGATTCAAGAATGGCGCTGAAAGCCTCGATGGTCCTGCTGCCGATATCAAGCCCCATCCAGTGATCCGGTATGGCGCCGGCATCCACTTCCTTGAGCTGTCCAATTTTGCGTGCCGCAAAGTCAAATGCATCCGACACGAGGCAATCGACCGGCAAAACAATCTTGTCGCCGCCCTTGGCCAATACTTCCCCGGCATAAGCGACTTTATCATCTTCCAGCAGAGACTGGCCGATTTTCAGGCCCCGGGCCTTAAAAAACGTATAGGTCATTCCGCCGCCGATAATCACCTTGTCCACCTTGGGCAGCAGGTTGGCAATCACATCGATTTTGCCGGATATCTTGGCGCCACCCAGGATGGCGACAAACGGCCGCTCGGGGCTTTCCATCACCCGCCCCAGATAGTCGAGTTCTTTCATCATGAGATAGCCGGCGGCACATTGATCCATAAAGCGGGTTACCCCTTCGGTGGAGGCATGGGCCCGGTGAGCGGTTCCAAAGGCATCGTTGACATAAAGCTCGCCAAGACCGGCGAGTTTCCGGGCAAAAGCGGGATCATTGTCGGTTTCTTCCTTGTAGTAGCGAAGGTTTTCCAGCAGGAGGACATCGCCGTCGTCAAGTCTGTCGACAGCTGATTCAACCGCCTCTCCGATGCAGTCGTTTAGGAAGCGGACTTCTTTATCGAGCAGAGAACTCAAGACCGCGACACAGGGTTCGAGCGACATTTCAGGTACACGCGATCCCTTCGGTCTGCCCAGGTGTGACATGAGAATCAGCCTGCCGCCCTGTTTGACGACGCTCTTGATCGTTGGCAATGCCGCTTTAATCCGTTTGTCATTGGCTACTTGGCCGTTTTCCAGCGGCACATTGAAATCAACGCGCATCAAGACGCGTTTGCCCTTTAGATCTAAATCTTCAATGGTTAGTTTCTGCATATCCACCTCCTTTTTTGGGTACAACCGGCAAATTGATGCCATAAAATTCGCATGCATTCCGCCCCAAAATCCTTGCAATTGTATCGTCTGACAACTTGAGGCTGACAAGTTTTTTTATCTCTCGATCCCATGCGTAGGGCAGGTTCGGAAAATCGGTGCCGAAAATAATTCGATCAGGGCGCATTTCAGAAAGGTCAGGGATTGGGTCAACCGGAAAGTAATCAGCCAGGATCATGGTCGTGTCCAACCACAGGTTGTCATATTTTTCTATCAAGTGATGATATTCGTCTAATTCATCCCAACCCAAATGGGGTACGCATAGGTTAAGATCCGGATAGGCCTTCAGAACCTTTTCCAATTTGCCAGCACTGCACAATTGGTAAGGATCGCAGGGATAGGCCGGACTTTTAGGTTCACGGCCGACGTGCATGATCAAGGGTTTGGAGTGAAAGGTGCAAACCTCATAAATTTCTCCCATGGCAGGGCTGTTCATATCAAAGCATTGAACGTGACAATGGAGTTTGACACCCTTCAGACCGCTTTGAAAGGCATCCTCCAGAATGGATCTTGCATGCACTTCCCCAGGAAACACAGTCGCCGTTCCGGTAACTGCCGGATTGGATTTGCACAGCCTGGCCATATAGGCGTTAAGTTCACTGGCAACACCGGGTTTGTGCGCATAGTGAAGGGCCACAATATGATCGACACCGTGGCAAAGAAGAAAATCCAGAATTTCCTCCGATGTCAGCTTGTAGCGTATCTGCCAGGCGAAATTATCAAACCAGCTCCAAACAGATGAAAAAAAGTGATCGGGAAAAAGGTGGACATGTCCATCAACGATAAAAGGCAAACCGTCGGGGACATGATCTTCCTCCGGATCATTCAAGAAAGCAAGGGGCTGTGCAAGAATACCGGGATCGCCTTTGGATTCAAATTTGTTATTTTGCTTTAATGGATCTGGGGGAAAACTGTCCATGTTGCTCCATAATCATCCATGGCCGGATTTAGATTCAAGACTTGGAAAGTGAGCCTTTAATATATTCATTTGTAAGTGTCAAATTGAAATATAGCAACCCCAAACTTACGATTAAAGGGCTTCCAAATCACTTCTACAAAAAGCAAAACACATAATGAATTCGGCTTTTTCGAATTCATTGTTTTCATTATAATTGACTATCAACAAAAGGTATGAAATATCAGCACGGTATGAAAACCGTCCATAACAGCTATTTTGAAAATTCCAGCGACATGGGGGTTATCCCTTCCGAAAGCGTCCATCTGGTGGTGACCTCTCCCCCCTATCCCATGATTGCAATGTGGGACGAGATGTTTTCAAATCAAGACCCTGCCATCGCTGAGGTTTTGAAACAGGGAGATGGTCTCACAGCATTTGACTTAATGCATCGCCAACTGGATCCTGTCTGGACCGAGACCCATCGAATTTTGGCAAGCGGCGGTATCGCCTGTATCAATATCGGTGATGCCACCCGGACCATTGGCGACAAATTTCAATTGTATCCCAATCATTCCCGAATTTTGGCGACGATGGTCGAGGTCGGCTTTTGTCCGCTTCCCGCCATCCTCTGGCGCAAAGCCACCAATGCCCCCAATAAATTCATGGGTTCGGGCATGCTGCCGGCCGGAGCGTATGTCACTCTCGAACATGAATACATCCTGGTTCTTCGAAAGGGCCCCAAGCGCGAATTCAAGACGGATCAGCAAAAACAGTTGCGCAGACAGAGCGCCTTTTTCTGGGAAGAAAGAAACGCCTGGTTTTCAGACGTTTGGCTCGATCTAACCGGCACATCACAAACACGGTCCAATGATAATGCCCGCTTGAGAAGTGCGGCTTTTCCGCTTGAATTGCCTTTTCGACTCATCAATATGTTCTCTGCAAAAAATGATGTTGTCGTGGACCCGTTTGCGGGTACCGGGACCAGCATGGCGGCCGCCATGGCGACCGCACGGAACAGCATCGGCTTTGAATTTGACCCCGGTTTTCAGGATCAAATCCTGTCAATGGCCGATACGATCATTGAAACCGCCAACAGCCGCATCAACCGGCGCATTCAGGATCATATCGACTTCACGGATCGGCGCTTAAAAGAAAAATATCAATTCAAGCATGTCAACAAACATTATGATTTTTGGGTAATGACCCGCCAGGAAACCGATCTCTTCTTCAATCCCCTGACAAGCGTTGAACGCTTAGATGAGCACTCCATGGAGGTCGCCTACAAGGAGGCCCCCTGAATTCATCCCCAGGCTGAGCTGCAATTTTCAATTGGGCTCAATTCGTTTTTGCTGCCGCCGCACCCAAGCCAATCCGAGGCGTCCCCACAGATTATAAAGCCGGAGGCCCAGCGGCAATGTTTTCTCTATGAAGGGGGTCAGATAGCAAATCCGTATCAAGTGCATATACACATCATGAATATCGTTCGCTTCGATCACGATCTGATCGCCCTGATGGACCAATCCCCAGCGCCGAGCGATTTTGCGCGCCGCGGTTGACCCGGTCTGCATCCTCACTTTTACCCGCATCGGGCCCTGGGGTTTAAAGGGGATTGTCCGTTTATTATTCAGGGCTGTGACCGCCGCCTGCGCCAGGTCGGTTCGCCAGGCGATGGCATCAAACCGCTCCTGCCCGGCGAACTTGTCGATCGGAAAAACGGATATATGCTCGATAGCTGTTCTGGCCTGAGCGCAGGCGACCGGACAACCCGAAAAAAAGATCGGTTTGATCCCCCGGCTGGCCAGTGAAGCGGCGAAGAGTTGGATTTCAGGCAGGGGGTTGCCGTTGACCTCCAGCTGACGAATACGGGATGTCAACGTATGGGCTAAAAATCCATCCGTTCCTGAAGCGGCATGCATGCCCAGGAACATGACGGCCTCGGCCGGCCCCGGGTCACCGAGTCCGGGCACGGGGCCGGCCCGGTAACCGTGGATTAATTCAGCCCTTGCATCGATCAATTCCGGAAGGAGGTTGTAGCCGGTGCGGTGAAAATCCTTTACGCGGACATATTCAATCCCGCATTCGAAGAGGGCCTGTACGACCGCCTGGACATCGCGGGTCATTTCAAGACATGTCCGGGCCCACTCCGTCGTCATGAAGGAAGATCCACGGTAGCTCCAGCAACCGGAACTGCCTTCGATATCAGCAATAATCAGGATGCGTCTGAACCTGCCACTCATCAAGTCATCTCTCCATATTGTGTCCTGGCAGAGGTTTCATAACCCATGCAACATGGTCATCAGTTGAATAAAGAAATGCTTCTTTTTGCTTTCCGTCCTCTCAGCGGAAAGCAAAAAACAAACCATCTTTGGGATCTTTGCTCCTCGAATGGTCGCAGCGAATGGGCGGTGAACTTATGCAGTATAATATTGTTTCTATTATTAGCATGACATTTTAACGTGACCCTGCAGCATTGATGGCTTCGATTCTCTGGAGTACAGGTGGGTGCGAATAATTCAAAAAAACATAAAATGGGTGAGGCAAAAGATTCGACAGATTGTGAACGGAGAGCTTTTTAAGCGCATCCACCATGGATTGGGGATCACGGGTGGTCTCCACCGAAAAACGATCGGCGGCCGTCTCATTGGTGCGCGATCGCTTCTGCAAAAACAGTCCAACGAAAAACCCCAGGGGTGAGTACAGCATGGCGAAAAAAATCAACCCCGCATACACGGATGGTTGGGACATGTAAAAAGCTTCGAAAAGCCCGGGATAGGAGATAAACAAGGAGAGAAGATACAGCATCAACCCCATCTGCAATATGCCAAAAATAAGGGACTCGATAATGTGTCTCTTTTTGTAGTGCCCCATTTCATGGGCCAGAATTGCTACCAATTCACCGGTAGTGTGTTGTTTGATCAAGGTGTCAAATAAAACGATTCGTCGGTGGGCACCGAAGCCGGTAAAAAAAGCATTGGATTTGCGGGAACGCTTGGAACCATCCATGACATACACGTTTTCGATGGGAAATTTAATGGAATCGGCATAGGACAAAATCGCCGACTTGAGCTCACCGGTTTCCAGAGGGGTGAACTTATTGAAAAGTGGCATGATCCAGGTCGGCGCTATAAATTGAACCCCCAGCATGTATAGGGTAACAGCTGCCCAGCACAGCCACCAGGCGTTGGCGCCGGCATACTCAAAAAATGCCAGCACGGCGCCTAAAAGCGGTGCCCCCAGCAAAACGGCGAGCAACAGGCCCTTCAACCGATCCAGAATATAGGTTGACCAGGTAGTTTGGTTGAATCCAAATCGCTCTTCGATAACAAAGGTGTGATAGAGACTGAATGGCAATGACAGGGTTGCCTTAAACAACATCAATGTTGCCATATATATCAGGCCGCAAACAACCGGTCCATAGTTAAAAGACCGCACCCATTGATCCAGCAACGGGAACCCCTTCCCGAACCAGAAGGCCAGCAATATGATTAAATCAAAGGCTGCGGTAATCCATCCAAAACGGGTATTGGCTCTTAAATAGGCCTGGGATTGCCGGTAACGATCCGGATCATAGACCCCTTCAAAGCCTGCCGGCAGTTCGTCTCGCAGTCGGGTCAGGTTTAAATAGTCGGCCAGACCGTTAAGAAGAAAATCGGCAAGGAGCGCAAGCAAAATTATCAGGGCAATTATATTCATATAGGGAGAATGCTTAATTCTCTATTCCGGCTTGACGATCCTCATTAAATCCCAAATAACAAATCACAAAAGACAAATAATATCCAATTTCCAAAAGACAAAATTCAAAATGATGACCCGATTGCATTGCGGCAGAAACTAATAACTACCAGTAAAGCGTGTTTATTTGGCAAATCGGTAAAATTCTGGTGTATGATTTGGTCATTGATTATTGAGATTTGAGATTTATTTGTGATTTGGTGCTTGAGATTTGGTATTTGATATAAATTACTATAAATTTAAATTGTTTATAAATATGGAACTTCCAATCAAGCTATCATCGCCGCTCTACTCCATGCGCTTCCACCATTTTAACCAGTTTTTCATAGGGCTGGGCACCGGTAAGCGCCATTCCGTCCATCATAAAGGTGGGAACTGCGGTTACCCCCATCTGATAGGATCGTGTCCAGTCTCTGTCGACGTCTTCTTTAAACAGCCTTTTTTCGAGAACATCCCGAACCGGTTCTGAAGCCAGGCCGACTTGAGCGCCGATATCTGCCAGGGTGGATGGTAACCCGATGTTCAACCCATCTGCAAAATAGGCTCTGAAGACAGCCAGATGGAATTCTTCCCCCTTGTTCTCTTGCTCCGCAAACTTGCCCAGCTCCTGCGCCAGACGGCTATTGAAGGTTTTCTCCCGGTGGCCGAACGGCAAGTCCAGCTCCCTGGCGGTCCGGACCAGTTGGGCCATCATTTGCTTGATATTGATCGGGCGACCCGCAAACAGATCCTCGAGGGTGCGCCCTTCCGTGGGTGTTTCCGGATGGAGCGGAAAAGCCGTCCACCTGATGTTGATGGCATACTCTTTTTGCAGTTTATCAATACGCCCGGTAATGAAATAACACCAGGGTCAGACATAATCGGAAAAAATTTCCAAAGTTGCAGACACTGACATGGTTAACCTCCCTAAAAAAATGGGGCGGTTCATGGGGAATGAACCACCCCGGATAGAGGAAAGTGTTAAAGGTTAGTTTGAAAAGTTAACCGAT
>JAFDCJ010000182.1 GCA_019312835.1 Deltaproteobacteria bacterium | reverse complement strand
CCCCTTTTTTTTCAGCACTCTACAAGTATTCTCTTCCAAAACCTCAAAAAAAAATTGAACCCGGGAAAAAAACAGACAGGTGAAACGTCTGTAAAAGTAAAGGCAAGAAAAACGGACGGAATGACAGCAGAAGAACACTGAATCGAGAATAAACGTCAACAACATTGCAAGGAGAATATCATGCAAAGCAAACGCTTGCTGGTCATAATGGTTTCAGTCGGTCTGGCCATTGCCATCGGCGGCTGCCAGACCGGGAAACAATCCATGGACAACGCCTATTCGCAAAACCCTGAATTGCCCGCAGCGGCCCTGCCGGAATATGCGGTTGGTGAGTTTTTCGCATTCGACGACGGCAGGGCAGTTGTGGTCACGGCGGTATCGAATGAACAGGTCACCTGGCGCTACAGCAATGGGACAACCAGCACCGGCTATCGTAATTTTATCCTTCCGGCCCTTGCATGGAAGAGTGCCAACCGCCGCGGCAAAGCCACGTCGACCGCCCCGCCCCATATGCTGTGGCCCCTGACAGCCGGGAATCGCGGACATTACAACACTCATCAGGTTATCACCAGAAATGATCAAGCCGGATCTACACAGCTTTTCCGGCAATGGTATTGCTCGGTGGAGGGCACCCAACGGGTCAGCGTGCCGGCCGGATCTTTTGATACCTACGTGATTGCCTGTGATCGCTATTCCAGCACCAGCCAGTCGTGGCAGGCGACGCAACGATATTATTACGCCCCGGATTTAGGTCACTACGTTATCCGCGAAGATCAGTATCGCAGCCGCCCGGTCCGGACCCGCCAACTGGTTGCCTACGGCTTTAACAGTACTTTTCTGCCGAAGCAGGAACAAGTCAGCCTAAACCGGTTGTTGCAGAAAACACTGAGCAACAATCCCAATGGCGTTGCCAGCACCTGGACGAGCCAACCCGGTGATCTCACGGCCAAGTTGGTGCCGGTGAACAGCTATGCCGGTTCTAACGGCAGCCAGTGTCGAGATTATTACAGCCTTTATAGTTTCAAGGGACGCGTTCATAAGAATGAACGCAGTGTCTGCCGACTGCCTGAGGGTCGCTGGCAGCGAGTTTATTAATTGGATTTAAAAAATCTAAAAGGAGAAAAACGATGCAATATCTGGATGATACAAACAAAAAAGAAGTAAGGGAAGATAATGTCGATATGGATCGGCGCAAGGCTTTGGCCAAGTTGGGTTTCATGGCGGTGGCCGCTTATGCCGCACCGTTGCTGCTGAAAATAAGTGATGCCCATGCCAAAGGCTCCGGTGGCAGCGGCGGCTCCGGAGGCGGCTCGGGTGGCGATCACGGTGGCGGAAGCGGCGCGAGTGGTGCCAGCGGTGGAACCGGTGCCAGTGGTGCCAGCGGCGCGACCGGCGCCAGTGGCCCCAGCAGCGCCAGCGGTGCCACCGGTGCGAGCGGCGCGACCGGCGCAACGGGCGCCAGCGGGTCGGAATCTTCCAGCAACCAGGGACGTGGTCGCGGCAGAGGTCGCGGTCGTGGCCGTGGGTCGGATTCCGACGAGATGATAAATCCCGCCGGTATCGAAGACGGCATCGAGGGTGGTGTCTGACCGGAGCGCCCACCGACCGGCAACACAGTCCGAGGGGCTTGCCCGCAATCCGGCAAGCCCCCGGCATGTTGAGGAGGACTTATGCCAACTGGCGTCGATTATTATAGGTTTGCCGGTTTGCGTCACCCTGTGGCATTTACTGATGCCGACGCTTTATACCCTTATTTGGACACGGTCCTGCGCGACTGGGGAACAGAAAAACTTGATCCCGGTGATGACGCGCCGCCTGTGATAACGGTCCGGAAAACCGAGGCGGGTTTCGAGCGACGTTCCCTCTGGTTGGCAAAGCCGGCAGTTTTTAAAAACCCGGTCGATGCCGTGTGCGATTTGATCGTCGATTTGATCCACGCCCATGTCGCCGATCATCAAGGGTTGCTCTGCCTGCACTGCGCGGCAGTGGAATTAAATCGGGGACTGGTGATTTTCCCCAACACTTACCGTGCCGGCAAGAGTACCTTATCCCTGAAACTGGTTGCTTCCGGTGCACGGTTGTTCAGCGATGATGTGCTCCCCGTTTCCAGTCAGGGTGATCTCGGTCTGGCCCTGGGAATCTTGCCCCGGCTGCGCCTGCCCATGCCGCCAGGAATAACCCCGGACTTTCAAAACTTCGTGATCAATCGGGCCGGGCCACAAAATTCCCGCTATCTCTATGTCAAGCTGGGTCTGAGCGAGCAGGCTGCGCTTGGAACAGCCGCACCTGTGAGGGGGATAACGATTTTGCAGCGCGAAGAAAACGTGACCCCCAGATTGTTGGAAGTTAAAAAAAGCACGGTGGTCAAGGATATGATTTTGCGTAATTTTGCGCGTCAGAATCCCGGGCTGGAAATAATTGATCGACTTTATGCGATCGTTGAAAATGCCCAATGTTACCGCCTTGAATATGACGACCTGGATCAGGCCGTAAATCTACTCCAAGAAGTGTTTGGTTAGAAAAAACGCCCCGAGGAATTAGACATGATGGGTTCGCAACGAAAAGAATTAACGACTGATAAAGAGAATCGATGCTATGTCCAGAATCCCAACATTGCCGAGCGCAGCATCGATGACGCCGTATTCCTGGTAGACCCCGGTACGGATATTGTTTTTTACCTGGATTCGCTGGGTACCGGAATCTGGCATCTGCTGAAAGAACCGGTAAGCATGACGGATGCAACCCGCGTTGTTCAGCAGGCCTTTCCCGAGATGCCCCCAGAAGAAATTGCCAGGGATGTCTCAACGCTCATCAGTGATATGAGCAGGCGGAATCTTGTACTGAACGTCGAATAAAAGGAGGTTGTTACGTTCGGAAGTGGTCTGCCTGAAGTGACGATCATTTTGGTAATAGCGCTGGTCGTTTTTGGTGCCCGCAAATTACCGGATATCGGATTTAACGGTTTTCAATACTCCACGCCCCTTTTATTCAAAATTTACAGGATTAGATAGGATTTACGGCTGAATTTTTGCAGCACCGGGGTGCCCATGCCGTGACGAATCGCTTTCAATATCTTTTCCCTGTCGAGCGGAACTGTGCCGGCCAGCATGTGTACCGGCAGGTGCTCGAAGGCGGCGGCCACCATGGGCGTGCTGGGAACCAGCATGACGGTCTTCACTTCCTGATGGACGTTTTGCAGGATATCTTCGGTGGTATTGTTTAAAATGGAGGTGGAGGTTAAAAACAGCACATCCGTCCAGTTTCCCAGCCGGTCATAAAATTCCTTTTTGTGTCCCATACCGCGCGACGCATCCATCACTTCTACCCGGGCCTTTTTTTGTTTGAGCAAACCCACCAGCGGTCCGATAAACCCCACCATGGCGGCGCGGGTCCCCGCGCCGATGTGAAACCTTTCGAACATGATCTGGTTTTTTTGATCCTCGGGAAAATTAAGCGCATCTTTATGGTTAAGGGCGTTGATCAGGGCCAGGGCCATGCTGCGTTCCAGCGGATGATCACTTTTGATTTTCTCCAGAAGCCGCAGCGCCGGCTGGCCCTCGTAGTCAATGTGCCTATTGAGAAGCATGCAGGATTGTTTGTCTTCAAAGTGGGTGTAGGCCAGGCCGATGCCGCCGTCGGATAGGGTCACTGCGGTATAGCCGAGCCCGAGGCACAAAACGTCGACGTCGATCTCCCGGGCTCTTTTTTTGAACAGGTCATACAGCCTTTGATTTAATTTCATGGTGGATGACACCGATACGGTCCTGAGTAGTCCCAGGGTTGAGGGATTTTAATTGGTATATGCTGATTTATGCAAGCGTACAGGGTGGGAGCGGCTTCCGGCCGCGATCGCTTGGGAGGTGCCATCGAAATTGGATCGCGGCCGGAAGCCGCTCCCACGATATCAACCAGAGCCGCTGCTAAGTTCAATGACGGTCTATTCCAATTATCATAGATCATATTATTCTACAAATTTTTTGATTTAACGGTTGACAGGAGACAATTTGCAGGTTATATTAATCGTAAAAATACGATAAAATGGTTTTGCAACGATGACACAGATTGATTCAGGAATCCCAGCCCAGTGTTGTACATTAAATGTTAGCGGCAAATCCCAGCAACGCCTGGTCAATATGTTCAAAGCCCTCGGAAACCCCATCCGGTTTGAGATCATCAAATTTCTGGTGACCCATCCCGGATGCATTACCGGCGACATTGTCGATCATCTGCCCATTGCCCAGGCTACGGTTTCCCAGCATTTGAAAGTCTTAAGGGATACCGGCTGGATATCGGGGATTATCGAGGGTACGTCGACCTGTTATCATCTGGACGAGAAGAATATTGGGTGGTTCAGGAAGATAGTAAATGACATTTTTTAGCGTCTGTTTTGAAGGCCCATCTCAGGCCCAATGGCTGCGTTGCCCAGCGTAGCTGGATGACCCTTGAATTTTTTTATTTAAAGGTGGGCCTTCCCACAAATTGAAATGCTCACGTACTAAAGTGTACGCTCCGCCTTCAATTCGCGGGACGCCTTGAGGCCTACCTTAATCTCCTAAGACTCGACAGGTCATCCCGCTTTGCGGGGCCCTTGAACCTAACCTGAACCTTTAAAACAGATTCAATAATTATTCAATTTGATGAAAAGCCGTATTGTGAAAGTGCAACGGCTGTTTTTTAGGCGTATATTATCGTAAAAATACGATTAATACGAAGGAGGTAAATACAATGTTTTGGAATGAGATGTCAAGAATCAGCAATTTTATGCTCGAAGCCTTTTGGCACATCTGGCCCTATCTGGTGGTGACCATCCCGCTGGCGGTGGCGGTTCAGATGTCCGGGGCGTCGAAGTACATCAAGCGGACTTTTCAGGCCCAGCCTATGACAGCCATTGCGCTGGCAACGGTGGTGGGCGCTTTCAGCCCTTTTTGTTCCTGCGGGGTGATTCCGGTCATCGCCTCTCTTCTGATCAGCGTGGTTCCCCTGGCCCCGGTGATGTCGTT
>JAFDCJ010000181.1 GCA_019312835.1 Deltaproteobacteria bacterium | reverse complement strand
GACGAGTGCCACTTTGTCGCCTGCTGGCTGAACCAAGGCGAGGGAATGTTGAATGTCGATTGACGAATGATTCTGGAAGGCCCAAGTTCGAATGACGAATGCCGAATGATAACCACGGTCCGCCTCTGGCGGATCAGTTTTATAATAAAAAAATAAGTTTCTTGGCGAAAGGTGCTGATAAAGTTTGCATAGTAATAAAATAGGGATGAGCGGAGCGAATACCATCATTCTTCATTCGACATTCGCCATTCGTCCTTCCTAGGGGGATTCTATGAAAATCGCGGTGGTGGGTGCAGGCGCCATGGGAAGCCTTTTTGGCGCCATGCTGGCTGAGGCGGGCAACAAGGTTTGGCTGTATGACGTGTGGGCCGACCATGTCCAGGCCGTCAATAAAGATGGACTGACCATCGAGCAAGGGGGCAAGACCCGCACGCTGAGAATGGAGGCGACCACCGCTCCGGAGCAGATAGGCCAGGCGGAACTGGTCCTCATTTTTGTCAAGTCGACCCAGACGGCCGCTGCGGCTGATTCGGCCCGAACGTTGGCGGGACCCGACGGTATTGTGCTGACATTGCAAAACGGCATGGGTAACGCGAATCTTCTGGCTGAAGGCATGGATGCGGAAAGGGTTCTGGCAGGAACAACTTCCCACGGAGCAACCATGCTTGGTCCGGGCCGCATTCGTCATGCAGGCGTCGGGGCGACGACCATCGGCGCGTGGGCGGCAACAGAGCCGGGACGCCGGAGGGCCGGCCAAATATCCGATTTCTTCACCCGCAGCGGCATCGAATCGAAATCTGTTGCTGACGTGCGCAGCCTGCTCTGGAGCAAACTGCTGATCAATATCGGCATCAATGCCATTACGGCCTTGACTGCTATAAAAAACGGACAGCTTCTCGATTTAGAAATAACCCGGAAACTCAGCCGCATGGCCGTTGAGGAGGCGATCCAAATCGCCGGCAAGATGAACATAACGGTTCGTGACGATGCCGTCGATCATGTCTATGCAGTGGCTGAGGCAACCGCCGCCAACCGGTCTTCCATGGGACAGGATGTGGACAACCAGCGCCAGACGGAAATAGAGACGATCAACGGCTATATCGTCCGGGAAGCCGAACGGCTGGGGGTGCCGGTACCGGTTAATGAGACGCTGACGGCTTTGGTGCAGACAATGGAATACCATTATAAATAGTGCGGCGATTCACAAAACGTCAATTAAAGCTCGTAAGCTCATAAGTTGATAAGTTCGTGAGCTTGAAAGGACAGAATGTTCATTTGGTTGTAGCTTACGAACTCACCAGCTTACCGGCTTATGAACTTATCATTTTACTGAATTGGGATTGTTTTTCAGCAAGGAGAAGCCAAGATGAGCACAGACAAGGTAACCATACTAGACATTCAGCAGGCCAAAGACGATAATCGCAAATTGACCATGGTAACAGCCTATGACTATCCTTTTGGGTTACTGGCGGATGAGGCCGGCATCGATATTGTCCTGGTCGGCGATTCACTGGGGATGGTTGTGATGGGACTGGAGGGAACCGTCGAGGTCACCATGGAACACATGATCCACCACATCCGGGCGGTCAGCCGCGGGTGTAAAAATCCCTTTATCGTCGGTGATATGCCATTTATGAGTTACAACACATCGATCCGGGATGCGATCATCAATGCCGGCCGCCTGCTGAAAGAAGGCGGCTGCGAATCCATAAAACTGGAGGGCGGGGTTGATTTTGCACCGACCGTTGCCGCCATCGTCAAGGCGGGCATACCGGTGCAGGGACATATCGGGCTGACGCCTCAGACAGCCGGTGCGCTGGGCGGATTTAAAATGCAGGGTCGTGATGCGGCAGCTGCCAAGCAAATCCTCGATGATGCCAGGGCCCTGGAAGATGCCGGCGTTTTCTCAATGATTCTGGAAGCCGTGCCGGCGCCTCTCGGAAAACTGGTGGCTGATGCCGTTAAAGTGCCGGTTATCGGGATCGGGGCAGGCCCGGACGTCGACGGCCAGGTGCTGGTAACCCACGACTTGATCGGTCTGTTTGACAAATTCGTACCGAAGTTTGTCAAACAATATGCAACTATCAGAAAGAATATTCTGGATGCCTTAACTGAATACAAAGCAGAGGTCCGCGAGATGAAATTTCCGGCGCCCGAGCATTCTTTTACGATGCCGACTGAATCGCTGGAAGAGCTTGAAAATCTTTTAGAGGAATAAGCTTTTGAGGGTGTTTTTCTTGCCACATGCGTCAAAATGTTAAAAACTCAAAACACAAGCACCAAATATCGAATAAATTTCAAATTCGAAATTACAATGACCAAAACAGTTTATGATTTTGAATTTTGGTCATTGTAATTTGTTTGTGATTTGTAATTTGTGATTTGTTTTTTTCCATTTTTATCCAAACTGGATAATCATGAATTTTTATCTAAATACGCTTGAGCAAAAGTGGATTGGATACGAGCATATCATTAGCCGCCTTGAGCTGCTCCTCCCCCGAAATGACTGCAACAGCCTTTTTTTCCTGGTCGCCGTCGAAGTACTTTTCGGCGACCTGGATCACCTGCCGGCGGGTTAGGTTTAACAGCTTACTTTTATAGTGTTCTCGCATATCGTCGGTTAGGGCAATGATGCTGCGGTAAAAAGATTTGCGGGCGGCCGGGCCGGGTGGATCGGGCTTGTCAATCTCAGAGCAAACTTGCAATATGGCTTCATTGACATCTTCTTCCTCGAAACTTCCCGAACGAATAAAGGCCGCGGCATTGTCAAAGGCTTTCAGCGTCGATACGATATGTGGATCCCGGTAGGAGGCCAAACAAAACAACCCGTCCTCGGGGCTGTAGAGGGCGAAGCCGCCATAGGCACCGCCTTTTTCTCGAATTTCCCGGTGCAAATACAGGGATCGTAATATTTTGCTGATAATAGATAGCGCCGCTGCATCTTCATGCTCCATGCGCACTGTTTCAAACGCCTGCGCCACAAATGAAACGGCTGACGATGTGCTCCAGCCTTCTCTGATATTTCCGGCATCCAGTGTGCTACCAGGTGCTTTAAAACCGTCATCCTGGCTGTCCCCTAATCCGTCAATCAAGGATAGCGCCCAGGCACGGGCCTGCGCCCCGGAGGCGTCTTCTCCTATCAGGGCCATCTTAAAATTTTTTTGCCCCAAAAGGGTCTCTCCGATGGCAGCAAGATCCAGTGATAACGATTTGATCTTTTTGTCGGTAAGCTTATCGGCAAGCGCTTTGATGGTTTGCAGCTGGTGAACCCCATTCCAGATTTCACTCTGCCGGCGGGTGGCGGATAGATTCCTGGAGGCCAGTGAAATTGCCAGCCGATGGCCATTGTGGATAACCATCGATTCAAGTCCGGCCCGATATTCCAGCAGCAGGTTTTTTAGCCGCGTCAAGTCGGAAAAATCAGACTGGTGCAATAATTCCTGGAGAATATCGAACATTTGGTCCCGATTGCGATCGAGGCATTTGGCGTTAATAGAGACAAACGGCAGACACTCCCCCGTCCCGTCAAATCTCGTGCGGGCATGGGTCGACAGACCGATACCGCCGGTGTAGGCGTCAATACGCCGGGCCATCTCGGCGTAGTCGCGAACGGCAGTTCCCATGCGGGAAGCCGCGTAACAGAAAAATGGTGCCAGTGGTGCCAGGTCGTCCGGCAGTGCGCCACCGCCGGCTGCCGCCGCAAGGTAGAAAATCCCTGATGTGGCCTGGTTGTACAAAGTCGCCGGTATGGCACCATCCGCCGCCGATTCTTGAACGCTGGGTACCGACGAGGGAATGTCTTTGCGCTCAAGGGTTGGAAGGCAGGAGATGTCCTCTTCGGTTTCCTGCAGTCGGATGAGGGCTTCAGCATCCTGTTTTATCCGGTCTATATCCGATGGTACCAAATCTTTTTTGATGCGCTCAAGCTCAGCGCCCAACCGGTCGTTTTCCTTTGACGCCATTTCCTGATCCGGGACCAGCGTGACAGTCGCCCGGTGGGTATTATCCAAAAAGTATTTTTTGATTCGATTTTCAAAAAATGACCCGTCGGCCAACTCTTTTCGCAGCCGGGTCAAATCGGCATCGAAATTCAAAATTTTTACCGGATCGCCGCCGTGAAACCAGCTGCCGGAAAAGGTCAGCAACAATTTTATTCCGTATGGATAGGGCGTGTTGGTTATCTCCTTACGGTGAAATTCAATCTGGTGTATGGCGGAATCGATCAGTGTTTTATCAACACCGTTTTCAGCCAGATCGCGCAAGACACCGAGAATGATCGCTTCTATTCGAGCGGCGTCTGATGACGCCACATCTTTTAAACCGCTGACAAACAGCGTATCCCGGTTATCAGCGTCAAAACCGGTACCGTCGCACAGCGCGCTGCCAAGCCCGGAATCAATCAGGGCCTGGCGCAGGGGAGAGGCTGGATTGCCCAGCAGAATCTGTTCCAGTAACGTCAGGACCAAAACTTCAAAGCTATCTTTGATATCCGCCGTCAGCCAGGCCACGCACACCTGACATTTTTTGGTTGGGTCTTCATTTTGGTCCAGGGGGTATGGATACGATTCTGTTCGCGGCTGCTTCCAGCGGGGTTGGGATGCAACATTCGTATCGTGGTCAATGGGTTTAAAGCTCTTGAGAACTTTGGCGTCGATAAAAGACAGGTGATCCCTCAACGGCAGGTTGCCGTAAGTATAAAAAAAGGCGTTGCTGGGATGATAGTGACGGCGGTGAAATTCTTTGAGCTGAGAATGGGTAAGTGACGGAATCTCAGCGGGCTCCCCGCCGGAGTTAAAGCGATAGGTCGTCGAAGGGTACAAAGCTTTCAGGATAGATCGGACCATTACCTGATCGGGCGAGGACATGGCGCCTTTCATCTCATTATAAACAACACCTTTATACGTCAGCTGCTGGGCAGCCGGGTCGTTGCTCTCCGACGGCGTTGCAATTTCCAGGCGGTGGCCCTCCTGTTTAAAACTGAGACCGTCCAGGCGCGGGAAAAACGCCGCGTCCAGGTAGACGCCCATCAAATTATAAAAATCTTTTCGGTTCTGGGTTGAAAAAGGATACATCGTCCAATCCGAGGCCGTAAATGCATTCATAAACGTACTTAAACTTCTTTTGAGCATAGAGAAAAATGGATCCCGGACCGGATACTGCCTTGAGCCGCACAATACGGTGTGTTCAAGGATGTGGGCAACCCCGGTGGAATCATGCGGCACGGTTTTGAAGGCAACACCAAACGTATTTTCAGCATCACCGTTGCTGATGTGGATGTGTTTGGCACCGGTGCGCAAATGCTTCAGCTCATAGAAAACTGAAGAAATATCCGGGAGAGGTTCCACCCGTTCGATTTGGTATTCGTTGATGCGCCCACCGGCTGTCAGGTCTGGATTGCTGGGGTCTGTGATAGCGTTCATGAGTTCCTCGGTTGGTTAAGCGTTGTTATACGAAAATTTAATATTGGCGAACATTAAAATTCCAAATTACAGGCACCAAATCACAACTAAATCTCAAATATCAATCCCCAATGACCGAAACCTTCACACAGTAAGCTATTTCACTAAGATATCTCGCCGACCGTCACGTTTGGCGTTTTGAATTTGGATCGTTGGAATTTGTTTGGAATTTGGTGCTTGCCATTTGGAATTTTTACAACCGCCTAAATGACTATACTATAGTCACCCATATCAATAGAGCAATGCTGAGAGCACCTCTTCAGGCTGCTATATATATCCCTCTGCGCTTGCGCTTAATTTTACCGGTCTTATTCAACCGGAAAATGATATTGCGAATCTTTTTTTCATCAAAACCGGTTTTGGTCTGAATTTCAGCAAAACCCAGGCCCTGCTTGGCTTGTTTGATGCTATCCAATACAATATCAACGGCTGTCATCGCAGTTCGACGACGGGAAGCGCCGGATGTCACATTGTTGGTGCCTGATGCTGTTTGCCTAATCAGATTTTCCAGAAGATCCAGTTTGGCCATCAGTTTGTCCACATCCTTTTTCGTCGGGATGTCATAATTCTGCATAAAAAATTTAACCATGGCATCAAAGCTGATCGTTTTCCCTTTTTTTCTTGACATGGGAGCCTCCTATTAGAGAGGTTCAGGGTTCTGGGTTCAGGGTTCTGGGTTCAGGATTAAATCCGTTTTTCAGTCCTGCTGAGCTTCGAATCTTTGAACCCCGAACCTTTGAACCCCCAATCCTTGAACCCTACTATTTGATATCTGTATAAAAGTCAAGATATTGCAATATTATAGCCGGCTGTCAGGGCGGCAGGAAAAAACAGCCCGAATTTCACATTGTAATTGAGATGATTTCCTGATAGATAACGATCCAAAAAGCTGAAGGGCGTATGGAGTCAACGACCACCCGCAAAGCGGGTGACGTGGATTTCCCCGCCCTTATGGACGGGGAAAACAAAAGCACGTCAGTGCGTTAAACGTTGTGGTTGTAATCCGCCTCCGGCGGATTTGAAAACAACCCATAAAAAAATCACTTCGATGAAAGCGAAACCAGCGATAGAGACCAAGAAATCCCGGCTGTGGGCTAACCTCAAGTCTAAGATGACGTATTGGATAAACCGTACCAGGGCCTTAAATGGCGAACCCCGCTATGTGGCCATGGGAATGGCGGTTGGCATCTTTGTTTCCGCCACACCGACAATACCCTTTCAGACCTTTATCGCCGTAGCCATGGCATTTATTCTGCGGGGCAGCAAATCCGCTGCAGCCATCGGCGTCTGGCTCAGCAATCCCATTACCTTCCCTGTTTTTTACCTGGCAAGCTATAAAACGGGCGCCCTGCTTTTGGGAATATCCAACGGCACCGATATCAAGGGCCATACAGCGGCAGAGCTTTTAAAACTGGGCTTCGATGTATCCCTTGCCGCTATGACAGGGGGCATCCTGATCGGTATGATCCTGGCCATCGGCGCCTATTTTATCACCCGCAAGATCGTAACTAAGATTCGATCACGTGAAAAAAGGTTGCGGATGCCGCATCTCGGGGGAAAGAAGGCGGAAAGCCGAAAACAGAGCACGAAGGACAGAGGAAAAATTGCTCAGGCACCGAACACCGCACCTTCCAACCCTAACTGCGAGTATGCCACCGTCATGCTCTGTCAGCCGGTAACGAAGGAAGAAGGGCCAAGAACGTAACGCGTTGCGGGCTACGGGATGCGCGTTGCGGGGTGCGTGTCAAGATCTGAGCCCTCAGCCGTTCAACCACGTGACGCGCAACGCGTAACGCGCAACTTATAGCCAAAAGCCAGGCGCCGTAAACCAGAGTCCCGCAGCCAGCTATCAAAAGCCATATCTGAGATTTGGAGCAATGACCTCACCCCGTAACCTGCTCAAGGCCTGGGAGTTAAAGCCTAAAAAACGCCTGGGGCAAAATTTCCTAACTGATCCTTCGACTGCCAGAACCATTATTGCCCGCGCCGACCTATCAGCAGATGATGTTGTATTGGAAATCGGCGCCGGTCTGGGCGCTCTAACCATACCGCTGGCGATGGCCGTCAAAAAAGTATATGCCGTTGAAAAGGACGATCAGCTTATCGAACTGCTAAAAGCCGAGTTGCTCGCCAACCGCATAACCAACTGTGAGGTTATAGCGCAAAACATCCTTGAAATGAAATTGGATACCATCGCCGCTGCAACCCCGCAGAAACTGACGGTCGTGGGTAATTTACCCTACGGTATATCCTCGCAAATTCTTATCAAACTCATACAATCGCGAAGCGCCATTGAACGCGCGGTTCTTATGTTTCAAAAGGAGCTGGCGCAGCGCATTGGGTCGGAGCCAGGCGGCCGACAATATGGCAGGATAACCGCAATGCTTCGATACTGTGCCGATATACGATTTCTAGCGGACATTAAGGCATCTGTTTTTTATCCGCCTCCCAAAGTAGATTCGACGGTGATCGAAATAACGTTCAAAGCCACGACGATCTACGGACCCCACGATGAAGACATGTTGTACAAGGTAATTAAGGCCGCCTTTGGCAATCGACGTAAAACATTGAAAAACGCCCTGACAGCCGCCGGTCTTCAGATTGAATCTCAAATCGCCCTGCAGGCGTTGTCTGGGGCCGGCATTGATCCAACCCGCCGGGCCGAAACCCTGAGCCCCTCTGAATTCGTCGCCCTTTCCGTCAGCCTGCAGAAAACAATGAAGGGTAAAGGTTCCTAGCTTCAGGGTTCAAAGGTTCGAAATTCAGAAGTTCTGAAAACCGGTTTTAACCCTGAACTCTGAACCCTGAACCTTTGAACCCTCACCCCTTGAACCTATCTTAACACTTGACCCCGCACTGGAGTATCCTTATTATAGAAATACTTAAACGTCAGCAAAGGAGGCCGACATGGCAGTAAAAGTATTAATCAAGCGGCGGGTTTCCCAGGATAAAGCCAAGGCTCTGATACCGCTGGTCCGGCAAATGCGGGCATCCGCAGCGACGCAAACAGGCTACATTACCGGCGAAACACTGCGCAGCCTGGATAATCCAGAAGAATTTCTGGTCATCAGCACCTGGCAATCTTCCGGTGATTGGAAAAATTGGCTAAAAAGTGAAGAACGCAATAAGGTCCAAGAAAAAATCGATGATTTGCTGGGCGGTGAGACCAACTACGAAATTTTTCACTACGGATTTTCTGAGTAGCTAAAAATTTCAAAGGTATTTGAAATTTTTATTATAGCTTATCAGAGTTTCTCTAATACTAAAAAAATTATGGAAGTGGTTTAAAAACCCCAGATCACGTCCAAAGACAAGGCGCCGATTTGATTTAAAAGCGGAGCGTACACGTCAGTACGTGAGCATTTTAAATCAAATCGCAACGCCGTATTTGGGCGTTAGATGGGGTTTTGAAATCACTTCTACATTAAGTCGGCGATCGAGACAGTCCTGTCACCCAGCATATTCACGTAACTTCCCATTTCATTGTCATACCAACCGTAAATGACGGCCTGGGTGACGGGAATCCTCACGACGGTGCCCCCTTCCGGGTTGGCTATCAGACTCTTTTCAAGCCCCGGGACATTGGCCAGGTCTATGGCCGCTTCTGCAGTGCGACTATGGGTTTCGTGCCCTTCAATGGTCGCAGCCACTTTGGGCATCCCGATAATGTCTCCGGAAACATTCTGCTTTTCGGTATAATACAGGTATCCCTCGGGGCTTTCAGCAGCAGCCTGTCGATAGATATCATTAATCAATTCCCTGGTCACATATCCACCGGCCGGTTCTTCCTGTAAATTAATCACCAAAATAATCAAAGATCCTGTAACGGTAGGGATTCTTACCGATTCTGCAATAAAGGCTATTTCCTCCATTTCAGGAATGACCAACCGAAGGGCTTTGGCTGCACCGGTGGTGGTCAGAATAATATTATTCATGATGCTTCTGTTTTTCCGCAAATCGGTTTTACCGGCTTTGGGCAATCGATCCAGAACCTCCTGGGAGCCGGTGGCAGCATGAACGGTTGCCATCGAGGCCGACATAATTTTCTTGGGCCCGAATGCATTTATCAGCGGTTTCATCATGTGAGCCAAACAGGTAGTGGTGCAAGAGGCATTTGAAATAATTTTGTGCCGGCGGGAGTCATAGTCGTTGCTGTTGATTCCCATCACGGTCGTAACTGCATCCTGCGGTGTCGATGCCCGCTGGTCTCCAATTTTAAAGGGGGCCGAAAGAATCACTTTTTCTGCTCCGGATGCCAGATGGCCTCGCGCCGAGCCCTGAGGGTGGTCTGCTTCCATGGTTGGGTCCAGGAATTGACCCGTGGTGTCCACCACGAGCCTGACGCCATGATCAGCCCAACCGATATCAGCCGGATTGCGGTGGGCTCTCAGGAACCGAACCTTGACACCGTCAATATTCATGGTCCCACTGCTTTCATCGAGTTTGCTGATAATCGGCTGGCCGGTATGGCCGTAAAGATACCCGTGAAGCCAGCCGTACGTTGAATCCCGCTCAACATAATGGGCAATATCCGCCAGTGATGTCCCCGCCTGACGACCAATGTTGACAACGATTTCATCGAAATATTTGCGGCCCACATGATGCCAGACGGTCAGCTTTCCGATTCGGCCGAAGCCGTTAACCCCCAATACCTTATTTCCAAAAGACATTATGTACCCCCCTTGTGTTGCGGGTTGCGCGTTGCGTGTTACGTGTTAATCTCGGAACCCTCAGCCACTCAACCGAGAAATACAAAACCTTTAACCTTTTAGATCGATGCAAGATTTCAATTCAGGATTATTTCCTAAAACTGTAAATGTTTTGAAGCCACTTCTAAGCTTCTTTGACTTTTATCAACCCTTTATAAACAGAACCCTCCTGTCCGTCAATGCTGATGGGATCGCCGGGTCTCAAAATCACCTGATTAAAGGAGCAGCTTTTGCGCTGCTCATCGCAGATCAGATCGCCGCAGCCCACCACACATGTTTTTCCCAGCCGGTGGGCCACCACCGCTGCGTGGGAAGTCAACCCGCCTCTGGCGGTCAGCAATCCATCGGCAGCATGGATTTCACGAATATCATCCGGAACCGTATCCGCCCTGGCAAGGATCAAAAAAGTATCGGGCTCCTTTTGGCGCCACCTCTCTATCTCTTCGAGGTTAAATACCAGGCGACCGCTCATCGCGCCGCCACTCACCCCGATGCCGTGGCCTAAATAAACGGCCTTTATCTGCTCATCAAAATCGAAGGTCATAACTTTTTTGCGCTCCCGGATGGTCATATCGCGGGTCTGCAACATATATAAATCCTCAACCTCCGGGCTTTCAAAGGTAAATTCCATTTCCTGGGGGCTCCAGCCTCTATTTTCTATCAGGTCATGGGCCCAATTCTTTAAAGCGCCATAAATCTTTGGGAAGTGGGTCTCGAGCGTGACATCGGTCTCACGCATTTCGATTTCCTGCTGAAAAATTGAAATGGGGTTGGTGTTGACCAGACCTGAAACGACATCCTCACCCTGATTGCCCACCGTAAAGTCTCCCCACAGTTTCAATATATCTCCCGACCACCTGGGATTATGCGTAAAAACAACACCGGAGCCGGAGGCGTTGGAAATATTACCGTATACCATTTCCTGAACAGTGACGGCCGTGCCCCAGTCATCTGAGATACCCATTATTTTGCGGTAGGCTCGGGCTTTCGGCGATTCCCACGAGTCCAAAACGGTTTTGATGGCCAGATACAGCTGGTCATAGGGTTTTTCAAGAATTTCAATTCCCGCTTCTTTGATCATTTTCTTATACGCCAGGCTCAGGTTGCGCATCTGTTCGCCGCTAAATTCTCTTTTATAAGGAAGGCCCAGCTGGTTTTTCCACTCCCGCATAATCGCATCGAAGTCATCACGCTGCAGCCCGAAAGCCATGCCGAAGCATTGCAAATACCTGCGGTAATTGTCCCACGCGAACCAGGCGTTGCCGGTTGACGCGGCGATACTCTGGGCAATTTCCTCGTTGTTGCCCACATCCAGCAGGGTGTCCATCATCCCGGGTTGGGAAATCGACGATCCGCTGCGTACCGACAAAAGCAGCGGTTTTTTTGGATCTCCAAAAATCTTTCCGGTGGCCTTTTCCAATTCGGCGATGTTTGCCGCCACCTGTTCCCTGAAGTTTTGGAGAGCGGGTGGGTAACTGTCCACGATCTCCCGGCAACGAAAGACCTCGGTTGTAATGATAAATCCCGGCGGTATGGGATAGCCGAAATTTTTCAGCTGGACCATGTTAATACCTTTGTTGCCCAACTGGATGATGCCGGTCACGCGGCTGCGGGCAGAATCTATCGGTGTCATTGCATTTTTCGGATCGTAGAGCAGCAGTTTTTGCAGCTTGTCCTTGGGCAGCTTATTCGACTGCTGGAAAAGCGTGGTCAGAATGCGGCTCAAAAACAGGTCCAGCTGCTGAAGCCCAAGAGACAGCGCGATCTGCTCACGGAAAAAGATCTCGGAGACCAGGTATTGTAATTTTTCGCGATCCTTCAGATACTCCTGCGGTAAAAATTTGGGGAGGATCCGCTCGATTGGAATCTGCGACAAAATCCGGTTTAGGTTTTGACCATGGACATTATGGAAATTATCATGGATGATATTTTTGACGGCCTGGGCAAATCCTTTAAAAATGTCCAGGTACTGGGTCTGGGTGAAACCCTTGACCTCCAGGGAATGGGCCAGGAATTCCAGCTGGCGCTCAAATTCGACGGAAGACATGCCGTCCAGGTTCAAAGCTTTGTCAAACAGCCGCAACAGGCTGTAAACCTGATAAAAGGTGGCCTTCGTTATTAAATTGAGGTCGATATCCCGGATCAGTTCTTCAAACAATACGTTGACCAGTGTTTCGAGGCGAAAGGTGAGGCCCAGGCAATCAAATTTCATCTCATGATAACTGCCGTACATGGAAGGGATGTCGATGGTGATATGCCGTTTTTTATAGATGTCCTCTTTGATCTCGAACTGCTGATCGCTGAGAATGACCGCCCTAAGTTTTTGGAGGTAATCCAACAACATAAAGAGCCTCTTGGTAAGGTCCGGTTCGGCCAGCGCCTTTTCCACCCGGTTGAAATCCGGCAGCGCCTCGGTTCGCAGCTGGGCGATATAGCTCCCCAGTTCAATGTAATCGAAGCTGTATTTTTGATGCAGCAATTTATAAAGGGCAATGGACAATTCAACCCGCTTGCGATCCACCTCGGGAACACCGGAAATTCCATCTAAGAGCCCATTGATTTTTTTATCCGAGAGAGACAGCAGGTCTGACGGGATGTTGATCCCCTGATCGGCAAAACCCGCGATGATGTTGTGGACGCCGTCTGAATATAGGCCATTTTCATCGATCTCGCTGTAGATGGTTGGCGGCACATAGGATTCCAGACCGGTTTTGTCGCGGGTCTTCCAGAAGCGAAAAGTGGCTTCAATAAAGGGGACAATTCGGTTGCTGCTTTCAACGTGGCTTTGTTTTCTTAAAAAATGAATGAGCCTGTCCCGGCGATGGGTGATCTCATCGAGCCGGGTGGAAATGTCCCTCAGTTGTCCCTCCGCGCCAATATCATTGAAAAAGGCCGGAAATAATCTGGTGAGTTGCTTGGCCAGGTTATAGACCGGTCCGATCTTGCTGTTTAAAAATCGGGTGATATCACGGGGGAAAACGTCGATGTCCTTAATAAATACGCCGCACAGCGACAGGTGAATGATCAGGCCGGATAATAGCCGCGTCGACCACTTCGGATTTACCTCGATCAGTTCGAGCCAGGTTCGGATGTTCTGGATATGGGCACTGTTGACTTTAATTTTCCAATCATCGTCCACGCCCTGAAGCATGGGGACTTGAAAGCCCAGGTCAATGACGGAGTCGATAAAAAAATTGACGAGATCCAGTTCATCGGTCTTAAATACCGCTTTGCCCATGTTTAGAACACAATTCAGGGCGGTGGCCTGGTATGTCCGGGTTTGCTCTTTTAAAATCGTAAAGGTCTTGCGGATCAGGTTCTGAATGTTACGATAATTTTCATTGGTGATAATCCAGGTCAGGGTCTGGTTGATGTCCCGCAGGGTTTCTTCGTGGATGAGGTACAAGCCGGACAGATTCATAATATGAAAAAGAAATATCAGCTTGAGATGGTGACCCCGGCCGTCTTTACCGCTTTTTTGCATAATCCGGCGGGGAATCTGTCTGTAAGCTTCCACCATCTGACCAAAACCGGGCAGTTCCAGCAAGCGACCTGCAATCTCCTTTTGGCCTATCATTTCGTCAGCGGTATATTCGTCTATGAGGCTCTGCCAGGCATTGAGCTGGTGGTGGGAGATAGGATGAAAAAATTCATCAAAATTTATCTGGCGGTCTATTTCGGAAGCTTCCTTTGCGAACCAGGTCTGGGGGTCTGGCACATTGAGCCAGTGATGATAGGTATACCGGTAGTATTTCATCAGCAAGAAATTGAGGGCGGTGTAGTCCTGGCAGGACTCCGGGGCATGGCTCAAGAAGACAGCGGCCAGACGGTTGACGGCATAATAACTGTTGACAAACAGGGCGAAGAGGTCATCAGGTAGATCCCGGATGCGATCAAAACTGACATCCATCACCGGCTTGAACTGTTCGAAGTGCGACCCAGAATCACTCGCAATTTTTTGCAGAAATAACAGCGTATTATCAACAGCGTCAGCTTTAACGTCCTCGTCTTTGCAGTCTGCCGCGGCAGTGGATAGAATTTCGATCAGCAGCTCAGCCGCCCGGGGTCCCCCGGAGTGGTTCTTCAAGAGGTGAAAATACTCCAGGGAATATTTTCGGGCTTCCATAACGATGAAGCGCCAGTTCTTATAAGGATGGGACAGTTCCTTTAAAAAGGTGTTTAAACCCTCCATCAGGCCGTAATATTTGGACATTACGTCCTGGAGAACCGCATATTTTTCATCCACGTCAACGTCGACATGGTAGTCGGCCAGGTTGACCTCAAGGGCTTTGGATTTTATTTTCACCAACTCTTTCTCCTGAGTCATTTTTCAGAGGCGGTCCAAATCAAGTCAAGAATAGCAGAGCAGAAGCGGAAATTCAAGGATCGGGTTGCGAGTTACGGGTTACGCGTTGCGCGTTTCGGGTTGCGGGGTGCGAGTTACGCGTTGCGGGGTGAGGGTTTGAGCTGCCGATGGAATCTTGCAACAGGACTAAAAAAGCCCCTCTCCAAAGGAGAAGGGCTTTTTAATTTTATTAAAGATCGATACTGCATCGGGTTTAGCCCGGGCTGCATCTGTAACCCCGACCACGTGACGCGAAACGCGTAACTCGCAACGCGATGCGCGTAACCCGCATCTCGACTAAATCTCAAGCCACGAATCCGAATACAGGGTCTTGCCCAGAATAACATCCACGGTCTTGACGTAATCCTGCATCTCTTTGTCCAGCGTGTCCACCGGCGGCGCATTGCCGTCCATGGCGCTGTAAATCAGATCCACGACATCCTGGCGCTGCCCCTTGGCAATGGCGATCAGTTGGTCATCGAGCGGATCGGCAATCACCGAATGCATCCCGTAGCGTTGCAGCATCACCATATAGGTCTGGTTGAGAATGGGGCGCAGGTTGTCAGGCGGCCCGTTGGATATGTTGGACAGCCCGCAGGTGCTCTTGGCGCCCGGCGATATTTCGGGCAGCATTTCCATAAACGTCATCAGGCTGATGAGCTGGGGCTGCTGGATGTTCACCGGTGTCACGATGCCGTCCACCCAGATTTTTTCATTGGGAATGCCGGCTTCGTTGGCAAAATACAGCAGCTCCACGCACAGGGCCGCCCGCTCATTCTCGTCCCGCGGCAGTCCCTCCGGTCCCCACATCAAGGCAATAAAATCGGCATTGTGCTCCACTGCCAGGGGCACCATGGGCTCGTAACGTTCGGGACGCACCATGATGGAATTAATCAGTGGGGGCTGGGGCGTATCCTTGTAAACTTTAAGGGCCTCTGAAATAGCGTCGATATTGGACGTATCCAGGGCCAGGGGGATGTCATCAACCACTTCCTGGACCGTTTTAACCACCCAGGGCATCAGTTCATGCCCGTCTTTTTTGGCCGGACCGAGATTGATGTCGATATAATCCATGCCTTTTTCGCGCTGGAAAAGGGCTTCCTCCTGGATCGGTTTGGGATCACGGGACTTGTAAGCCGCACCGATCTTTTTGGATATCACGTTTAAACTTTCACCAATTAGTAGCATACAAAACCTCCCTGATTTTATTTGGCTTTGAGGAATCCAGGCAGATGCGCGGCTTCCCGCGGGCCTACCGTAATCTTCCAATCCGGTAATTCCTCTTCCACGTCGCCGGCAATCGCAGCGGCATATCCGGGAATGACCAGCTCATGGTTTTTGACCTTGTCGGCGATCCCGCTCTTTTTGACAAACATGCCGACATCATCACCGGCAAATTTGCCCGCCGCCCAGGCCGTCATAACGGAAAGCCCCTCCGAATCCTTGATCAGCAGCCACGAAGGAACCCGGCTGCCCTCAATTTCACCGGAAACGATAAAATACGTCAGGGCAAAGTTGGTGGTTACCATCACCGGCGAGTTTTCATCCGGATTGTTGATCTCATAGATGCCTTCGGTAACCGTCATGGGCCGCTGCGGGTCGGTGAAGATATTCAGCCGCTCCAGCAACAGGGGGAACAGGCTTTCACCGCTAAAATCGGTAAGAACGACGATGCCGCCGTATTTGGCGATGAACGTACCGGCGATGAGCGTTTCCATGTCCAGGTTCGATGCCATCTCACAGGGAAAGGTGATGCTCGGAAAACCCAGGGCCCGATTCCCGTCTTTAAGGGCCGCCCGCCGCAAGGCGATCTGGTCCTGATGGGATTGTTTGATCTCCCTGGATCCCGGGTCAATCACCAGGTCTTTGAGTCCCGCTTCGGTCAATTTTTCAGTCAATGGAACCAGGCCTTCAACGGAGTCTGCTTTAACGGCCAGCGGCAGATCATTCTCCTTGGCCAGTGCGCCGTATTCGTCGGCGTTGGCTTCGGTGGCCGCATACATCAAAGGCCTTTTAAACTTGCAAGCCTCGATACCGGCCTTCATCACACCGGCATCTTCGGTCATCAAGACCAGGTTGAACTCAGACGTTTCGGCGATCTTCTTGGCGGCAGCGGCAAAGGCCGCGCTGTCCCCGCCGACGTCCTTGAGGACAATCAATTCGGGTCTGAGGTTTAAACCGACCCTTTCAAACTGAAACGCATTCCAGGCTTTAAGCTTGGTTTCAAGATCTGCTGCGGCCATGTCGGATCCGACAGTGGCTGCCAGCAGGGTCGGGTTGTAAAAGGTTTTTTCATGCCGGTACTGGACCGTCTCGCCGCCGGTGGTGGCAGCCCTTACCCCTTTGCCGATCGCCACCGGACGAATCGGCGGTGCCGATGCTTCCGACAGCTGCTCGCGGGCCTCATCGGAAACGTAGGGGCAGGCGTCCAGCTCCGCCTTGCCGGAAGCCAGGTTCATGGCAAAGGCCAGGCAGGTGGGGACCCCGCATTCCTTGCAGTTGGTCTTTGGCAGGAGTTTGAATATCTGAATACCCGTTAATGCCATTTTTATCTCCTTATCTCGCGTTGCGTGTTGCGCGTTGCGTGGTTCGTGGTTCGTGTTACGGGTTGCGCATGCCGAACTTCAAACAACGCGCAACCCGTAACTCGCAACTCGTAACCCGTAATTATCCGATGATCGGGTCCATATCCAGCGCCGGGTGCTTTTTCTCCTGGAGGAAGGGTAGAATCTCTTCCTCGGTAACACCAACGGTTTCGTCAGCAATCCTGTCGATCAAGTCAGGAATCCCCAGCTCCTCGCCTCTCTTGATGAGCCGGTCTTTGATCTCTTCTTTGAGGCTTTTGGGCATCCAGACCATCCGGGCCAGGCCGCCGTCACCGGCGATAAACTTACGCTGGGTGACATTGAACTTGGAATGACCCACAAAACCCGGCGACGATGCGCCACCGCCCATCACACCCGCCAGGGTGGTAAACTTCATGCCGCAGGGGGTTTCCCCCATGTAATCGCGATTGACCGTCATCACCCCGTTGCAGGAGGGCAGCATGGCCGCAATGCACTCGCAGCATCCGCAGGTGGTCATGGGATCGGTGACCATGGAGTAGAAGTTGTAATGGGAAACGGCTCCGCGGGACGCCTTGTAGATAAATTCGTTGACCCCTTTCCACTGGCCCAGTACCGGATCCAGGCATTCGCCTTTTTCAATCGGCTGGTTCGGGCCGGTGGGATTGATTTCAAAGGAGGCCTTGCAGTCCATCCAGTTGTAGGCGCCGCAAAGTCCCGTCCGCTCGGGGCTGACTGTGCAGACATGATTGGGTGCAAATGACTGGCACAGGGTGCAGGAGTAATAGGTTTCCACATCCTCGTCGGTCATCTTCTCGACCCGCTCATCGCGCTGCTTGTACTCGGCCCGGGCCCGTTTAGTCAGCTCATCCACATCTTTTTTATTGGTATAGAGCGTGACCTGAACTTTGTCGACAATCTTCTGGAAATCCTGATGAAATTTGGCATGCAGGACAGTGCCGATGTCTTTTAAGGTAAAGCCCTTTTCGACGGCGGCTTTGCTCAAGCGGACCCAGGAGATATCCCGCTGCCCGATATGCATGATGCCCTGAATGTAATTGATCAGGTGATGGATCTGCCGCTCGAGGATCGGCTCGAAATCTGTCTGGAACTCGCGGCCCGCAATCTGGACATAGATGCCCAGCGGGAAGGTGCCGCCCTCTTTGACTTCAGTGACGTCCGGGCCGATAACTTCGACCTTGCCGTCCTCGATGTCGTTCATCTCGGCCATTTTGACCAGCTCGGTGCATTGGGTCTTGCCGCCGCCTGTCTGGGCGTGAAGATCAGCGCCCCTGACCCGTTCACCCTCATAGGCCGGACCAAAAGACAGCGGTATATCGATTTCAGAGACGGTCACCTTCAGTCCCCTGACCTCGACCGACTTCTGGACAAGTTCACTGTGGGGGACATTGGCCACAACGTGCTCGTAGGTGCAGATACCGGTGGGCAAAACCTCAGGGATGTCGGTGTCGGCCAGGGTCGGAAAACCCCAGTTAACGCAGCCGGCTGCGGCGGCGCCCCAGTCGGTGCCCACGTCACCCAGGGCATTGACAAAGGCGAAGATGCGGTTTTTGTTGTACAGCAGCATCTTTTTGTAGTCACCGGGCTGCACGTTGCCGAAGGCCATGGCCGCACGGTTGGCAAAGCCCAGGGCAAAAATGGCCGAAGAAATGTCCGGTCCGAAGGGAACGATCCGTGTATTCCAGCCGATCTGCACCCCGGCTTCGATCAGTTGATCGGTAACCGAGGTGTTGTTCTGGTTGGCCGCTAGGAAAATATAAAGGCTGCGTCTCTGGTAGTCTTCGACGATGTCCTTGGCAATCTCCGGTGTCGGGGCCGCGCCAACGATGGCGGCAAAGCCCGGGGCCGTGCCGTCGACGAATTCCACGCCCCTTTTACGGAACACGGTATCGTCAGCAGCGCCCAGCCAGATCTTGCCGGCTTCGATATCCGGTTCCTCGGAGTGCAGATAAAAATCCGGCTCATTCAGATACCGCAGGGCTTCACGAATCTCGAAGCTGAAAAGTGTGGCCATTCCGGCATCCAAAAGGGGACCCAGGTAGGGCAGATGGTTCATCCCTTTGATGTGCGGCGGCAAAAGCTTGCGCGCCACTGCCAGCGGCTTTTGCATGTCTTCAAGGGTTTCGACCTTAATGCCCAGCAGCGAGTAGATCACCGGCAGATAGTAGGCCGTGTTGGGAAACCCAACCTTGGTATCGGCATCAAAGGTGTCCAGAGCGCGTTTATATTCCCCTTCGACCTGTGAAACGATATTATAACCACCCTGGATGGCGGCAAATGCAACTAACTTTGACATATTTTCCTCCTTCGTGGAGCTTGGTTATAAATTGAATATTTGAAATGACAAAACGAAGCGACGTCAGAAAATTCGTCATTCGTCATTCTTCATTCCCTTAGGCTTCCAGCGCCTGGCGGCTGGCCATATCCATCAAGACCCGTTCCCTGGCTTTGTCGATGCCCAGTTCCTTGCGCTTTTTATCGATATGGGCGATCATCTTGCGGGCCATTACGATTGGATCGGGTGCCAGATCCCATTTACCGCCGTATATCTTTTCCAGTTCCTCAAAGAGATACTTCTGGAATACGGGCGCTCCGGTCACCGGCAGGTTGACCCCGAACAGGGTGTAGACCCCTGAAGCCACAAAATACTGTCCGATGCTGATGGCTTTCTCGCTCATCCATTCCGGCGCCGCACCGGCAGCCGGCAGATCCTGGAGATCGTTGCCCAGACCGCCGGCCTTCACCACTTCGGTGGCGGCCAGCAGGATGCGGCTGTTGTCCACACAGGAGCCCAGGTGCAGAACGGGCGGAATCCCCACGGTCTCGCAAACCTCGGCCAGGCCCGGTCCGCAGAACACCTTGGCCGATTCCGGCGTCAGCAACCCTTCCATGGCGCAGGCAATGCCGTTGCAGCCGGTGGTCAGAACGATGACATCGTTTTTGATCAGCTCTTTGACCAGATCGATATGGGCCTCGTTGTGGCGACCCCGGGCATTGTTGCAGCCCACCACACCGGCCACCCCACGGATACGTCCGTTGATGATGTTGTCATTTAAGGTGTAATAGGACCCGCGGAAGGTGCCCCCGAGGTGATACTCAATCGATTCAACGCCGAAGCCGGCAATTTGAGCCGCTTTCTGGCTGGGAATCATCACCTCGGCGCCCCGGTTTTTGAAATTATCAATGGCCATGGTCACAATCCGTTTGGCATCTTCCATGGCATGATGCTCATCAAACTCGATGTGCAGGACGTTATCCTGCTCCATTCGGGCCATCGGATGGGTCGTAATCAGTTTGGTGTGAAAGCATTTGGCCACGTTGGCCAGGTTCTGAAATACGCACTGCACGTCGACCACCATGGCATCACAGGCGCCGGTGACGATGGCCAGTTCCTGCTGCAGGAAGGTGCCTGCCGGCGGCACGCCGTGGCGCTGCAGAATCTCGTTGCCGGTGCAGCAGATACCGCCCAGTTGGATCCCTTTGGCGCCCTTTTGCTGGGCGTATTCCACCATTTCCTTGGACTGGGCTGCAGCCACGATCATCTCGGACAGCACGGGCTCATGACCGTGAATGATGATGTTGACGTGATCCTGTTTCATAACGCCCAGATTGGCTTCGGACTGCAGCGGAAAAGGCGTTCCGAACATGACATCCTGCAAGTCGGTGGCGATCATGGAACCACCCCATCCGTCGGCCAGGGCGGCCCGGGTGCATTGTTTGAGGATGTTTTTGTAGTCCTGGTCCACGCCCATGTGGGTACGGTGCATGATGTCGACCACTTCGCGATCGATGTTGCGCGGCAGAACCCCCAGTTTCTTCCAGCGTTCGTACAGGGGTTTGGGGGCGCGCTTCAAATAGCGCAGTTCGCCCTCGGGTTTGCCCCATTCGGCCAGCGCCTTGACGGCCACTTCTTTGGCAATTTCATCCAGGTCACGGTCAACTTCTTCACCGTCGACTTCCACTTTGGTGTCAACGTCGAAATGCGGCGCAATGGCCAGAAGTTTGTTGTAATCCTTGATTTTGTAGTCTTCGGTCTCCTTGTGGGCCACGGACATGAAGACTTCCGCCACCGTACGGCCGTGATCGGAATGGGCTGCACATCCGGCTGCCACCTGGCGCGCAAAGTTACGGGCCGCAATGGTGTTGGCCGTTGCTCCGCACAATCCCTTGCGTTCGTCCTCGCCTTCAATGCCGCCCTTGGGCAGCGGCAGGCGGCAGGGGCCCATGGCACAATTTTTACAGCAGGTTCCCTGGATCCCGATGTTGCAGGGTTTCATTTTCGCGGCCCGGTCGAATATGGTCTCCACTCCCAATTCCTGGGCCCGCCGGATCATCTGCTGGGTGGCCACATCGATTGATGCGCCTACCGGATCGGCGACTTTTTCTGCCTTCGGATTTAATGGTTTCTTTTCGGTTGTTTCTGCCATACGAGGTTCCTCCTCAAATTGTTGAATTTGATTATAGTTTTGGTTAATAACCTTAGACCCTTCTGTGAATCCAATCCAGGCTTTCAACCATTTTGTCTGTCATCGACTTCTGCACGGCAGCAGGCGTCTTGGAAACTTCTTCTTCAACGGCGCTGGCCCGGCTGGCGGCCAGCTTTTCCCTTTCGGCCGCTCGTTTTTGACGGATTTCGTCAAGCTCGGACTCGATCCTGGCCTTTTGCGCCGCGGCTTTGGCTTTGGCTTCGGCTTCTGCCTTGGCCTTGGCTTCTGCTTCGGCCTTTAGGCGGGCCTCTTCATCGGCCTTGGCCTGGGCCTCGGCATCCGCTTTGGCTTTGGCTTCGGCTTCTGCCTTGGCTTTGGCATCAGCTTCGGCTCTGGCCTTGGCATCGGCCTCGGCCTGGGCAGGATCTACCGCTGGAGCTGCGGCCTTGGGCGCTTCCGCCGCCGCAGGTGCCGCTGCAGGTGCCGGCTCCGGCTCGGCTTTCTTGGCGGGCTCGGCCGGGGCCGCTTTCTTGGCGGGTTCCGGTGCCGCTTCTTTTTTGGCCGGTGCCGCTTTTTTCGCCTTTTCCGCTTCAATGGTCAGATCCGGTTCGGGTGATAGGGCTAAAAGGTCGATGTCCACATCCGCCAATTGCTTTTGGATGGGTGCCACATCGGTGGCCATACCGCCTTCATACATCAGGTCGATGTAAGCCTTCACCATACGGATCGACTCGGGATGGCGCATGATGAGTAAATTGGAGCCGCTCATCAGGTAGGCCACCGCCCCCACAGCCTCCATCAGAATCGGCCGTTTTTCAGGATCGCCCAGCAGAGGCGCTTCTTCGACCGTCTGTTTGGCTTCCTTGCACTTCCAGACCTCGTTGCCGAGATTGTTGATAAGCGGAAGCTGCAGTTTGTCATCGCCCTGGGCCAGCGCTGCCATCCGAATACGCTCCATCACCGAATATGAATATTCCAGGCCGTAACCCAGCCCACCGGTGGTGGGATCGACAATCATGCGATCCATGGGCATTCCGAGGTTTTCAAGCAGAATGTTGCATTGCTTGGCAAGGTTGACATCAATCGGGGAAGACGCGATGACGGTATGACCAAAACCCATGGCAGCCGCACCGATACCCTTGTGGTTCTTGTCTTCCACCGGTCCGAGAATCAGATTCTCACCCTGACATTCCTCGGCAATTTTTTTCAGAACTTCTTCATCTTTTTCCACGTTGGCTGTCCCCCAGATAATCAGGGGCACAGAGACAGCGCCCAGGACCTTTTTCACGCTGGCAACGGCATCCGCCGCCGATGCATCCTGACCATTGGGATCGGTGCTTTTAAGCTGGAGCACGATCATGTCCGCACCGTATTCCTCGACGCATTTCTTGGCCCATGCAGCGGGGTCCGCAAGGACGTCCTTAAAGGGACTGAGAGCCGCTTCCGGCCATTCATCCGGTTCCATATCCCAGATTTCCATGGCAATCTTGGGCTTGTTGGGCATTGCCCCTTCGAACTGGTAGAATGGATAGCATGCCTCTCCGCCGACAGTAACGGCATTAGCACCCTTGCCGAGGGTGATTTCCTTTATACTGCCGGTATAGGATTCTTTAAAAAATTCAAAAGCCAATGTTACCTCCTTGTTTACGCTTACCGGTTATTGATTGCAGTGTTTGGATCCGTTGACAATGCAATGGGTTAACCACCAATGTAAATCTCCCCTGTCTGGTAGCCTAAAGGTTATCATCCCCCTTTCATGAATTTATTTATGTGATGAATCTACAAACGGTAGATTTATAGCCCTTTGGGAATGACGAATGTCGAATGAATAATGACTAATGATTGTCCGCCTCTCTCCGAGCCGCAGGCTGGCGGATCGATTGGAACGCTTGATAAAAAATTGACGGAGCGAAGCGACTACCACCATTATTCATTAGTCAATAGTCATTTGTCATTTTGGAGGCCGTCAGGCCTACCTATGCTCATAAAATGCAGAATATTTTCATTTATATGGAGTCGGTGGCTTTGTCAAGAGAAGAGCACCCCTGAATTTCAATTTCTAATTAAATCGAATTCATTAATAGTAACCATTACCAGGATATGCCTGTGGGGATCCGGGTTGAACAGGCTTCACATGCAAGGGTTCAGGGTTATAAGGTTGTGGGTTCAGGGTTTGAAAAGCGAACCGCAGAGCCGCAGAATAATGAATACCCGCCTGCCATGCATGTCGTATTGGATTGGCGCAATCATTCGGTTATGTATTAAGCATAAACATTATCACGCTCCCCTGAATGGCATTGCGGGCAGGTCGAATTTCGAAAGTCGGAATCGCTTCGCTATTTCTATTAAAGCCATTAAAATCGATAGAATTCCTTCCTTCGACATCCTACATTCAATATTCGATATTCTGCGGTTCGCTGTTTCATTAACCCTGAACCCTGAACCTTGAACCTGAATGCAGGCTATTGCTTTAACCCTTTGCGCGCATCCATGCGAGCTTTTAACTTGGGGAATTTATTCATGTCGGTGTGGGGTAAAAAGAGGGCGGCAACATAATTATCCATGTAGGAAGGTGTGTCCGACAGCTCAAAATTGGTCATTTTTTTTGTGACTTCAACCACATCCCGGCGAATACGGTTGGTCAGTGAACTCATTTTGGCGCCCATCAGCGAACCGTTGCCGATAAAGGTTATCTTGGCGGTATCCATTTCCGGCAGCAGGCCGATGGTCATGGCCTTCTCAAGATCCACGTAGCTGCCAAACCCCCCGGCCAGGATAATTTTCTCGATGTCCTCGATGCTCATGCCAACCTCGGTCAGCAGGGTCATACAGCCGCTGTAGATGGCGCCCTTGGCCCGTATCAGATTCTCGATGTCGATCTCCGTCAAGGTCACATCGCGGTCGATCTGGGTATCATCTTTCCAGGCCAGCACATACTCATATACCCCGTTGTCTTCGCGAATGCGGGGCGTGTCCAGATCGCGATCAAATTTGCCCAGGTTGTTGATGATTCCCATCTCGAACATGGTGGCCACCATGATGATCAGGCCGGACCCGCAGATGCCCTTGGGCCGGACATTGCCGATGGTGATCAGCATGGGTTCGAGGGTGACCGGATCTATCGAAAAATCCTCGATGGCGCCTTTGGCAGCGCGCATCCCGAATTTCAAACCGCCGCCTTCAAATGCAGGGCCTGCGGAGCAGGCTGCGCATGCGAGCCAGTCTTTGTTGCCGATCACGATTTCGGCATTGGTGCCCACATCCAGATAGAGGGTCAACTCGTCAGTGCGATAAATACCGGACCCCATCACACCGGCGACGATATCCCCGCCCACGTAGCTCGAAACCGCCGGGTAAACCAGTGCGGCGACATGCTCACCCAAATCCATGCCCAGATCGGCAGCTTTGATGGGGGGAAAAAGCGTGGCGGCCGGCACATAAGGCGCCCGCCGGATGTGCCGCGGATCGACAGCCAGCATTAACTGAGTCATGGTTGTGTTGCCCGCCAGCGTAATGGTCGAGATGTTTTCCGGGTCCACGCCGGATCTTTTGATGATCTTGGCTAAAATCTTGTTGACGGTTTTAATGACGACTTCACTTAATTTTACCAGACCACCTGGTTTTTCGGCATAGACAATCCGTGAGATGACATCCTCGCCGTAACTGATCTGTCCGTTAAACTCGCCGTGCTCGGCCAATACCTCACCGCTGATAAGGTCGATGACCTGGCCATAGATCGTGGTGGTGCCGATGTCCATGGCAATTGCATAACTTTGACGGGTGGTGTCGCCGGGCTGAACATTAATAATACGGGTTTTACCGACATCCCTCACGGGTCGCACCAGAGTGGCCGTGACCCTGAAATCATCTTCGCGGATCACCTGCGGTAATTTTCGAATCATCGCCAGGGTGACTTCCAAGCGATGCTCATCATGTTCGAGCTGCAAATGGCTGATCAGACGGGTAATATCGGGAAGGTTGTCCTGGGCGGTAGGCGCCGGAAGTTCAACATATTTTTTCTCAACCGGTGCAACGAAGAGCCCTTTTTCCTTCAATTCCTCAAAATTCATATCACGGATGTGGGCGGTACGCCGCGGTGCGGCCTGCAACTTAAGCACACCGGAATCAATGGCCGATTCGACGGGAATCCGTACCACCAGGTCGCTTTTCACGATGGACCGGCAGGCCAGGCGGTATCCGCTCTCCTGGTCCTGCCGGCTGAGCTTTTCTGATATACCGCCCTCCACGGTTCCGCCTTCAATCAACACCCGGCATTTTCCGCAGACCCCCTCACCGCCGCAGGAGGCATTGACATGCACGCCCGCTTCCAGAGCAGCACGAATGACGGTGTCCCCGTCTTCAATCTCGATGTCAGTGTCATAAGGCAAAAATTTAACCCTGAAGGTCGTCATGTTATATTCCTTAGTTTATTTTACCGATTACCGGCGATAAAGAGGTATAAGGCAGAAGGTATAGCCCTGGTGCTTGCGCCTTGAGCCCTGTGCCCTGCGCCCTATAATGGCTCATTAAACTTGCAGCTCAACGTCAACATATCACCGTCAAAAAACGTATTCACCTTGTAGGGCAATTGATTAAACAGTTTGATCATGCCGCGGTTGTTGGGTGATGTGTAGGCAACCAGCCCGGAGATGTCGTTTGCCATTGCGGCTGAAGCCAGCTTGTTTAAAAGAATTTTGCCCATCCCTTTTTGCTGAAATTCTTTGCTGATCGAAAAGGCAACTTCAGCAATATTGGTGGCCGGATCGACCAGATACTCCCCGATGCCGACGACCCGCCCGAAACCGAATTCGCCGACAATCGCAACCAGGGTCAAGTCTTTTACATAGTCGATCTGGGATACGCCTTCAACCTCTTCTTTCAAAAAGCTGGTTTTCTCATGAAAAAACCGTGAGACCACATCATTTTTGTCGAGGTTGTAGAAATGCTCTTGAACCCGACGTTCGTCAACCGGTTTGACCGGTCTGACCGTGACCTGCTGTCCATTTATCTCAAGAATTTCTTCCAGATGGATGGGATAAACCCCGTGCAGGGACTCTTTGAGGTTCCGGTCGGTGCTGAGCAATCCCATTTTTTTGGCTTCATGGAAAAGCTCATCTCTAAAATCAGGGTGCGCAATGCTGATCAGGGCCATGGCCCGCTCCTGGAAACTCTTGCCAAACAGATTGACCGCTCCGTATTCGGTAACGACCAGATGAACATCGCCTCTGGGAGCGGCCACGGCCGTGTCATCCAGCAAAGGAACAATCCGGCTCTTTGTGCCTTTTGCGGCCGTCGACGGCAGCATCAGAATCGATTTGCCGCCCGGAGATTGAACGGCACCGCGCATAAAATCGGAAATCCCGGTTATACCTGAAAAATGACTGTGGGGCATGGCATCGGCTGCCACCTGACCGGTCAAATCAATGGACATGGCAACACTCATGGCCACCATCTTGTTGTGCCGGGCAATGATCGCCGGGTCACAGACATAATCGGAAGGATGAAACTCAACGGCGGGATTGTCATTTAAAAATTCATACAAATCCTCCGACCCAATCGCGCTGTGGGCCACCAATTTGCCGTCATTAAAACCTTTCATGCGATTTGTGATCACCCCTCGGGAAAACAGGTGCATGATTTCATCGGTCATGTACATGGTGTGGATGCCGAGATCATTTTTATCCGACAACGCCAGCATGACCGCTTCGGAGGTCGTGCCCAACCCGATGGCGATGGTTGAGCCGTCATCGATCAGCCGGCGGGCGATCAGCCGGCCGATGTCGTTGGCGGCTGACAGCTCCGGATTCTGCCTGATGGTCAGCAACGGCTCATCGTATTCCACAAAATAGTCGACTTCATTGACATGAATAAAGCTGCGTCCCAGCACCCTGGGCATGTTGGTGTTGATCTGGGCAATCACAAGGTCGGCCGATTGGGCTGCCGCCATGGTGATATCCACCGAAACCCCCAGGCTCATCCAACCGAAATCGTCCGGCGGCGACACCTGGATCAGGGCCACATGAATCGGCAGCAGGCGGCTTTTGAACAGACGTGGAATCGCCGACATGTTGATGGGGGTGATAAAACGCGAATTGCGCGCAATTCCCTTGGACTTGGCCGAACCCAGATAAAAGGATCGAATGTTGAGGCTGTGGTCTTTGGTTTTGTTGGCGATCAAGGTCAAGGGGGTGGTCTCCAACGTCATCAGCCGCACAATCTCAATGTCCCTGAACTGGCCCGAAAGCTCGGAAAGCTCACGGACCAGATGCTGCGGCTCACCGCAAGAGGAGCCGATAAACACACGCTGTCCGGGTCTGATCTTGCGCAGGGCATCCGTGGCGCTGCATTTGTTTTCAATGTACTTATCCGCCCAGTAGGATTCCAAAGCCATGGGTAGTCTCCTTGATATTGAAAGTTAATAAGGATCCATATTTAGGATTCAGGCGTTCGGGAGTCGACGCAAATGTATGAGGTTGGAGGTTGGAGGCTGAAAATCAGAATGTCATGCCTCAAACCTCCAACCTAAAACTTATTGCCGCCGAAGGCGTCGACCTAAAACCTCCAACCTCAAAACCTTTGAGCCCAGAGCCTCTGAACGATCTTAAATTAGACCATCCATCCCAGATTGGCAAGGACAACCTCGGTAATATTGCTTGACTGTAAAAAATCTTTTTTTTATATTCACCTATTTTAGAGTGGCGAACAAAACCGTTTAAACAGGAACAATTAACATGGAAGCTATAAAAGCACTGACCCGCTGGATTGACGGCCTCAACCAATGGGTTGGCCGGGGGGTCGCCTGGGTGACCCTGGGGCTGGTTCTGGTTGTTTTTGTCGATGTCGTCATGCGCTACCTTTTCAATGTCAGTTTTGTGTTCACCCAGGAACTGGAATGGCATTTGTTTGGGTTTATCTTTCTGATCGGCGCCGGCTATACCCTGCTGCACGACGGGCATGTGCGGGTGGACATCATCTATCAGCGGCTCGGATTAAAAGGTCGCGCCTGGATCAATCTGTTGGGAGTGATTTTCTTCCTCATCCCCGGCTGTATCATGGTGATTTCAACGTCATGGAAGTTTGCGGCCAATGCATTTATGATGCTCGAAGGGTCCCCTGACCCGGGCGGCATTCCCCTGCGGTTTATTATAAAAGGCTGCATCCCGGTGGGATTTACCCTCCTTTTACTTCAGGGATTTTCGATGGGTCTTCACAGTTTCATGCAAATTCTGGGAATTGAAACGGCAAAGGAGGAAGAATCCTGATGGATTATCTGGCAGCCTGGATGTTTTTAGCGCTTACCATTTTGCTGATGGCCGGATTTCCGGTCACCTTCACCCTGCTGGGAGTTGCCCTGACCTTCGGCATGATCGGTTTCGGCTGGGATTTTTTCAACCTTCTGCCCCTGCGCATCTGGGGTCGTATGGGCAACGTAACCCTGGCCGCCGTTCCCCTGTTTGTATTTATGGGCGTTATGCTGGAACGCTCTGGTCTGGCCGAAGAGCTGCTGGACACCATGGGCTTGCTCTTCGGGCGCCTGAGAGGCGGTCTGGCCATATCGGTGGTCGTCGTGGGTGCCCTGCTGGGCGCATCCACCGGTATAGTCGGGGCTACGGTCGTCACCATGGGGCTTCTCGCGGTTCCAACCATGCTAAGACGCGGGTACCAGAAGGAGCTGGCGACCGGAACCGTGTCGGCATCGGGAACACTGGGGCAGATCATTCCACCGAGTATTGTGTTGGTCCTCATCGGTGATATCGTCGGGGTATCGGTGGGAGATCTTTTTATCGGAGCGGTCCTGCCGGGATTGCTTCTGGTAGGTCTTTTTATCATCTATATTCTCATCGCCGCTTTTTTGCGTCCCGGGGTGGCCCCGGCCATATCAAAAGAGGAGTTAGCTTCCATCAGCCCTAAACAGCTGGCAGCGCGTGTTGGAAGAGCTTTATTTCCGCCGTTGTTTTTGATGGTTGCCGTCCTGGGCTCTATTTTTGCCGGCATTGCATCGCCCACCGAAGCGGCCGCCGTAGGTGCCGTCGGCGCCACGCTTTTGACCATTGTGAATAAGAAATTCAACATGTCGATTCTGCACGATGTTATGCACACCACCGTGCGGTTGACCTGCATGGTCTTCATTATCCTGTGCGGCGCAGCGGCTTTCGGCCTGGTGTTTCGCGGTCTCGGGGGCGACGGCATCGTACGGGATTTTTTAGGCGGTATCGCTCACAAATACAGCCATGGGGCTGTTCTGGCCATCGTGATGCTCTTGATCTTTTTCATCGGCTTTTTCCTGGATTTCATCGAAATTACCTTTATTCACGTGCCGGTGCTGGCGCCGATCATGATCGATTTCGGGTACGATCCGGTCTGGTTCTGCATCCTGCTGGCCGTCAATCTGCAAACATCGTTTTTAACACCACCGTTTGGATTTTCGCTGTTCTATCTCAAAGCCGTGACACCGCCGGAAGTTACAACCGGCCATATATACAGGGGTATCATACCATTTGTATTGTTCCAGCTGATCGGACTGGCTATCGTGGTATTCTTTCCGCAGCTGGCAACCTGGTTACCCAAAATCGTTTTCGGGTCCTGACAGCAAGCTGCAATCGTAAAAAGGACTTGACTATTACGTTGTAGTAGGTAGATTAATCTACCGCACCTTGATTCCAGACCTTAATTTTTAACCGGGCCGGAATGAAAGCGAGGTTACCAGTGGTGGTTTACTGAGCGGAAACTCAATACGGATAGATTCACTACAATTCTAAAGGAGGTTTTTCAATGAAGCGACGCGATTTTTTGAAAAAAGTTGGTCTTGGTACAGCAGCGGTTGCAGCTGCAGCCATCAATGCCCCAGCGGTTCTGGCACAACAGAAATACCGCTGGAAGATGGTCACCACCTGGCCGCCCAAGCTACCGGTGCTCCAGGATGGCTGTGAACGACTGGCGCAGCGCGTAAACGAGATGTCCGACGGTCGGCTCCAGATTCAAGTCTTTGCCGGCGGCGAACTGGTGCCACCGTTAGGTGGATTTGAAGCGGTATCCCAGGGCACCATCGAATGTGCCAGTGGGGCGTCCTATTACTGGGCCGGCAAGGAGCCCGCAACCCAGTGGTTTGCCGCGGTCCCCTTCGGCATGAATGCCCAGGGGTACGGGGCATGGTTTCACGGCGGCGACGGCCTTAAATTGTGGGAAGAAACCTATGCGCCGTTTAATTTGATTCCCCGTCCCGGTGGCTCTACCGGCGTCCAGATGGGCGGCTGGTTTAACAAGAAAATCAACACCATCGACGATTACAAAGGGTTGAAAATGCGGATTCCGGGCCTGGGCGGCAAGGTAGTGGCCAAGGCCGGCGGAACCGTTGTGTTGCTGCCCGGTGGTGAAATTTTCACCTCGCTCGAGCGCGGTGTGATCGATGCCACCGAGTGGGTCGGCCCCTTGCATGATCTGCGGATGGGATTTTACCAGGCTGCCAAATATTACTATTATCCCGGATGGCATGAACCCGGAACCTATCTGGAATATTTCTTTAACAAGAAAGCCTATGAATCCTTGCCGAAAGACCTTCAGCACATCGTCGACGCCGCCTGTATGGAAAACGAGCAGTGGACGATGACCCAGTTCGATTCTCTGAACGGCGCGGCCCTGGAGACGTTGATCAACAAGCACAAAGTGCAGGTCATCAAATTCCCGGATGAGGTTCTAAGCGCATTGCGTAAACTGGCCGAAGAGGTTCGTGAGGAAGAAGCTGCCAAAAGCCCCATGGCCAAAAAGGTCAATGAATCATTCAAGAAATTCCATAAGACTGTCAGCGGCTGGGGAAGTATTTCCGAAAAGGTCTACTATGAGAGCATCGCACCCCAGGCGTAATCACCGCAAATAGCCGTTTGCGGTTAACCTCAACGCTAAACCGCCAGCCGATGTCTTTTGTTCGGCTGGCGGTTTGTTTTTCGTCAAACCCATAACGGAGGTTTGCTTCAAGGTATAAAAAGATCAAGAAGAAAGCGTTTTATCTTGATTATTAAATTCCAAATTACCAAGGACGAGCTGATATTGATCAGATGATTAAGTCAGACAACGTAGCAGTTTGGGTCATTGATTATTGGAATTTTGAATTTATTTGAAATTTGGTGCTTGTGATTTGGGATTTAACCAAAAGCACCCATCCATTGTCCCAATTTCAGTATTTCTCCTATTCTTCCTCAATCAAGCCTTGGGGCCCGTCCGACGGGGGCACTTGCTGAACATCCCTGAGTTTGCGCTCAATCGCCCGGGTACGCACCTCGGCTTGATTGATGGTGTTGCTGGCCTCCTTTAGTTTCTTCTTGGTTTTCGCCAGAACATCGCCGAACTTTCCGAATTCGGTTTTGACCATCCCCAGCAATTCCCATACTTCACTGGAGCGTCTTTCGATGGCCAGGGTCCGAAACCCCATTTGCAGGCTGTTGAGCAACGCTGCCAGGGTGGTGGGTCCGGTAACCACGATCCGGTATTCCCGCTGAAGGAAATCGCACAACCCGGGCCGCCGCAGCACCTCGGCATACAATCCTTCTACCGGTAAGAACATGATCCCGAAATCCGTGGTGTTGGGCGGGTCTATATATTTTTCCCTGATAAATTTGCCTTCGGTCTTGATGCGCATTTCCAGGTTCTTGATCGATTTTTCGGACAACTCTTTATCAGCGGCTTCCTGGGCGTCCAACAGCCGCTGGTAGTCTTCCTGGGGAAATTTAGAGTCAATCGGCAGCCAGACGATCTTTTCTGCGTCATTATTCCGCCCGGGCAACTTAATGGCGAATTCCACCCGTTCGTTGCTGTTCTTTTTGGTGGCCACATTGACATCGTACTGATCCGGGGTCAAAATTTGTTCCAGAATGTGGCTGAGGCGGATTTCGCCCCAGGTCCCGCGGGTTTTGACATTGGTCAACACTTTTTTCAAATCGCCAACGCCGATGGCCAGGTTGCGCATTTCACCCAGCCCCTTGTAAACCTGCTCCAGGCGCTCACTGACCTGTTTGAAAGACTCGCCCAGGCGCTTTTCCAGGGTTGACTGCAATTTTTCATCCACCGTGGCGCGCATCTGCTCCAGCTTTCTGGTGTTGTCCTCCTGAATGGCCCGCAATTGGGTTGCAATGGTCTGGCGCATGGCTTCCAGTCTTTCCTCATTGAGTTTGGCCAGGGCCAACAGCTGCTGGGAAAAAGAGTCCAGCTGATCTTTTTGCATGCCGATATTCTCGATCATGCGCTGCTGGATGGATTCACTGGAAGATGTCAAGGCCGCACCGAGCTCCTGGCGGGCCTGGCGCTGACTGTCGGCGGTCTCCTTGCGATTGGCGGCCATCTCATATTTAATCACATTCTCCACGTGTACCTGCTTGCCGGCCAAATCCTGCAAATCGTCCCGCAGCTTATGGATAACGTCTTCCGGTTTGCGCCGAATAAGGACAATGAGCAGAACACATGCGGCCAGCACCATGAGAGCCGTGAAGCCCAGCGTCAGCGCCAGGGCATTGTCGGCAACAAAAACTGAAAAGTCGGTCATCACTTGCTTCATGGTCCTCTCCCCAACATTATATTCCTAAGGCGACCCAACATACGACCACCGAACCGTGTCGGCTTCAGCTGCAATCGGGATATCGGACTTATCGGTATACCGTTCGATTGAAAAAAAAGACCATGCGTGCCATAACCCAACCGGTAACCGCAACGGCATCGATCGCATCCGGGCGTTTCCGCTTGATGGGTGCGATTTTGCGACAAACCGCCATCCCCTGGGGCAGCATCGCACTTGTTCAATTAAAAACTTTATAATTTCAGTTAATTGCATGATCCCATGGTCATTGATTGGATTATAGGCAAAAGGCGCATGAGGGTCAAGCTTGAAAGATTGATTTTGGCGCCCGAATAGGCTATAGCCGACAATATAATTGCAACCGCGGCAAAAACGGCTTTTTTTACCCACGTGGGAACGGAATCTATCATAATGGATGATCTAGCGGCGCTTTTTTCCCCATTTACGATTAAGGCTATTGAACTAAAAAACCGTATCGTTATGCCGGCCCTGGCCTCTTTTCTCATTGGCGATGACGGCAGCATCTCCGATGCCACGGTGGAGCATTATCGCCTGCGGGCGGCCGGTGGCCCTGCCATGGTCATTACCGAAGCCTGTGCGGTATCGCCCGAGGGCGTCGTTTCGTCCCACCAGGCCAGGATTTATGAAGACCGGTTTATGGCGGGGCTTGCGCAGATTGCCGCCGCCATAAAAGCAGAGGGCAGTGTCCCCGCCGTGCAAATCCACCACGGCGGTCGACAGACATCCATCAAAGTCATCAAACGCAAGCCCCTGGCACCATCAGCGCTTCCCTGCCCCACCATTCGCGGTGAAGTCGAGCCGTTGAGCCTGGACGGCATCCAGCAACTGATACAAAAATTCGGCGATGCAGCCGAACGGGCGTATCAGGCCGGATTCGAGCTGATCGAGATCCACGGCGCCCACGGTTACCTGATAAACCAGTTTCTGTCTGGATTCTCCAACATTCGCGAAGATGCATACGGCGGAACGGTGACCGCCAGGACCCGGTTTGCCCGGGAAATCGTAGCAGAACTACGCCGTCGTCTGGGCCCCGAGTTTCCGATCTCCTTTAAAATCAGCGCCGAGGAATATGTCAACGGCGGGCTGACAACCCCGGAAAGCATCGAGATCCTTAAAATTCTGGTCGAGGCCGGTATTGACATCGTCCAGGTTTCGGCCGGAAACGACGTGACCGCTGAATGGATCTGTCAACCGATGTTCATGAAAAAAGCCTGCCTGGTGGATTCCGCCGCCCAAATCAAACAGGCCCTGGATATTCCGATGATGGCTGTGGGCAGGATCAACGACCCCCTGATCGCCAACGATATCATCGTCCGAAAAAAAGCGGATCTGGTCTGTATGGGCCGGGGTTTGCTGGCGGACCCGGAAATGCCGCTGAAAGCCCGGGAGGGGCGGCTGGATGAAATTCGCACCTGTATTGCCTGCAATACCTGCATGGAGTCCATTTTTAAAAGAGGCCGCATCGAATGCCTGGTCAATCCCATGCTGGGCCGGGAAAAGGAAATGGCTTTTGTAAAGACCCGCAACCCCAAAAAAATCATGGTGATCGGCGGCGGGCCGGGTGGGTTAAACGCAGCCTGGGTCGCCGCCAAACGTGGCCATGAAGTTCACGTGCACGAGAAGCGAAATGAATTGGGGGGACAGCTGGTTCCCGGCAGCCTGCCCGGGCATAAGGCCGAACTTCGCTCGCTGATTCGATTTCAAAAAAAGCAGGCCGAGATTTTCGGGGTCAGATGCCACCTCAATCATGAAGTGACCGCCGAAGACGTTCAAGCCGAAAATCCGGATATCGTCATCCTGGCCACCGGCTCCCTGCCTGCGCTGCCTTCGGTTGAAGGGATTGGCAAGGATATTGTCCTTACCTATGAGGATGTATTGGATGGCGGGCGGAGGGATTTTAACGCAGTTGTGATTGTCGGTGGCGGGCCCACCGGCCTGGAGCTGGCACTGCATCTGTCCGACCACGGCAGGGCGGTAACGGTTATTGAAATGCTGCCCAAAGCCGGAGCAGGCCTGGAGGCCATGACCAAAAAAATCATTCTTGACAGGCTCAAACAAAACAAGGTTGCCGTTATTACCAATACCAGGCTGCTGCGAGTAGAGGATGATGGTGTCGTCGTTGCCGGCCCTGACGAGGCGGAAAGTTCGATAACAGCTGATAAGGTTGTAATTGCCGTCGGCACCCGCCCCAACAGCAGTCTGTATGACCAAATCAGAGCCTTGGGATACGAGACCTATCAAATAGGGGATTGCCTGGAACCCAGAGGGGCCAAAGATGCCATTTATGACAGCGCCGTGCTGGGAAGGAAAATATGAATGTCGAATGGCGAATGAAGGATGTCGCTGCGCTCCGTTGATTAAATTTTAAGGTCGTTATTTACCAACCTCCCAGCAGCCTGGATCTGATTTCCCTCCCCTGGCGGGAGGGACAGAGGGAGGGGGATAAAATCGATAGTATTCCTTAATTCTTCATTCGACATTCGTCATTCCAAAGTCATTCGTCCTTCTTCATTCCTTTGGTATTGCCGGTACAGCCCTCGAAATTGATGGTAGGTCAGTCCCAGGAGTTTGGCGGCTTTCTTCTGGTTGAATTTTGACCTGGCCAGGGCGGTTTCCAGCATCTGAATTTTCAGGTCCCAAACCGCCTCTTTCATCGGTTTCAAAACCATATCAATTGGATCGCCGGCGCGCTCCTCGATTTCCGGGCGATCCGGTTTTAATTCCGGTGTCTGGACTTCATAGGGTGATATAAACGGGTCAAAAATAATATCATCGATTTTGAGCGAATCAGAACGGTACACTGCCCGCTCCACCACATTTTTTAACTCCCGTATATTACCGGGCCAGGGGTAGTGTTCCAGCGCTTTAACGGCTTTGGTACTGAACTCCGGAATTTCCTCCCAACCCAGTTCAACCGCCATGCGACCGGCAAAATGATTGGCCAGGAGCATGATGTCCTCTCTGCGTTCACGCAAAGGGGGCACGATCAGGACTTCAAATGAAAGCCGATCCATCAGATCCTGTTTGAATCGGTTATCAGCTGCCAAGGCTTTTAGATCGGCATTGGTGGCGGCAATAATCCGCACATCCACATCGATGCTTTGCGAGCTTCCCACGCGCTCAAATGTATAGTATTCCACCACCCGCAAAATCTTTTCCTGAACTTCCAGCGGGATGTTGCCGATCTCGTCCAGAAAAAGCGTACCGCCGTCTGCCGCTTCAAACCTTCCCACCCTTCGCTGGGCCGCTCCGGTGAACGCACCCTTTTCGTAGCCAAATAATTCCGATTCGATAAGTGACGGCGACAACGCGGAGCAGTTTAGCGTTAAAAAGGGCCTGTGCCACCTTTCTGAAAGGTAATGGAGCCGTCCGGCTGCCAGTTCTTTGCCGGTGCCGCGCTCGCCCAGCAGAAGGACCGGGCGGTTGACGGGTGCCACCCGTGATAGACGCTCCTGGAACTCGAGGAATTTTTCGGATTGACCCAGGGCTTCTGTGACCCGGGCCGGTGTTTCGCTGCTGTACTGTTTGGGGGGCATGGATTTAAAGGTTCAGGGTTCAGGGTTCAGGGCTCAGGGCTCAGGGTTGTTCTGAGCTCCAGCGTCTCTGAGCTTCTGAAACCGCCGGAGGCGTATGAACCTTAGGACCTTGAACGCTGAGCCCTTACACCAATCATTAGCGAATCTTGCTATTTATTGGCAATAATTACCATACAGTTATCAAGCCTGTCAAGCAAAAAAACCACTGGTTTCAAATAGTTGTCCGTGGTTCCCCGCTGGCATGAATTGTGCTCAAGTCATAAGACAACATCAAAATACGGAGGTAACACAATGGGGATTTTCACAAGATTTCGAGATATCATCAGCTCTAATATCAATGCAATGCTTGATAAAGCCGAAGATCCAGAAAAGTTGATCAAATTAATGATCCGGGAGATGGAAGATACGCTGGTTGAAATCAAAACCGCTTGCGCCGGTGTCATGGCCTCCGGGAAAAAGCTCCAACGCCAGCTGGATCGCCACAAGGAAAGAGCCCAATACTGGGGGGAAAAGGCCGCATTGGCCGTGGGTAAGGGACGGGACGATCTGGCAAGGGAAGCCTTGCTGGAAAAGCGCAAATTCACCCAAGGCGCCGAGACCCTCAGCCAGGATTTGGCTGAACAGGACCTGCTCATCGAACAGTACCAGGATGACATCCGTCAACTCGAGGACAAATTAAAAGCTGCCCGGGATAAGCAGCGCATGCTGGTTCAACGACAGGTCCATGCTCAGAAAAAATTCCAGGCCCAACAGGAGCTGCGGCGCATTGACAGCTCTGAAACCATGATGAAATTTGATGAACTTGAAAACCGCATTGAACGCATGGAAGCGGAAGCCGATCTGGTCAACTTCGGCAAAAAGACTTCCCTGGAAGACGAGCTGGAGAGACTTTCGGTAGATAAAGATATTGAAGATGAGCTCAAGGAACTGAAGTCACCAAAACCAAAGGAAAAGGATGAATCGGCTGAATAGATTCCAAGGGCAGCGTTGCTGCTTTAAGGTTCTGGGTTCAGGTTCAAAGGTTCATGCGCCTCCGGCGGTTAAAGTAGTTCCGATATTCGGGGGCTCAGAACAACCCAGAACCCTGAACCTTCAACCAATTATAGATTGACACCAACTCCCGGGACGCGTAAATAATGGGAATGATAAATGAATTTTGGGGTTGACATATGAAAGAAGCGTTGATCGTGGCCATTGTTTTCGGAAGTTTCGTCCTGATACCCGCAGTTATCGGGGGGACGATTTTGATGTCCATCAAACTGTTAAAAGGCGGAAGTTCCCGCAAAGATCAGGCCGAGGATTCCAAAATTATCCAGGAAATTTACCAGGGGCTCTCCCGCATGGAAGCGCGCGTTGAGGCACTGGAAACCATCCTGCTGGACCAAGACAAAAAGGATCCCAAAGATGAGAAAATATGACAGCTTATCCCGCGATGGAATATACCGCTCACGCAACGGCATCCTTTTTGGGGTATGCCGGGGACTGGCCGATTATTTTGACTTTTCGGTGTTCTGGGCCCGGGCCATCGCCATCATTTTCCTTATCGTTTCAGGATTCTGGCCGGCGATCGGTCTTTATCTGATCGCAGCTATCTTGATGAAACCAGCTCCCGTCATTCCTCTGGCGACAGAGGCCGAAAAGGAATTTTATAACAGCTATACAAATTCCAGACACCTGGCCGCTCAACGCATCAAAAGACGCTATGAAAACCTTGAGAAGCGCCTGCGGCGAATGGAACACATCGTCACCGCGCGCGAATTTGACTGGGATGAGAGGCTGAAAAATGATTAATGAATAATGAACAAATGAATAATTAAGGAATTCTACCTATCTCAATAATAGATGGAGCGCAGCGACTTCCACCATTAGTCATTAGTCAATCGTCATTTAAAAAATTCTGCCTGATCCCCGGTATGGAGATCAGGCGGCAATTATCCGTATACCCGTAAATTGAATTTAGAAGGACCCGGCATCGATTGATTGCCAGGTCTCAACCAGTTTGGTTTATCGATTTAGGTCTATGTATCTTAGTCGGCAACTGGGCTGCCGAAAAAGTTCAGAGATCCGAATTGCCTAAATTTGTTCCAGCACTTCGGCCGGGACATCATAGGTTTCAACCGGCGAAATGCTCGCTTCGCTCGGGATGGAATCAGCCAAAACGGTTTGGATTTGATCCAAAATATCACATCCTTGAATGCAATCGGGCAAGTTTTCTCTGGTCATACAATCTCTGCAGGGACTCTTAACAAGATACCCAATGTCAAAATCGAAATTATTTTCGCAGAATCTTTCTTCCATTTTAGCACCTCATGTGATCGGGTTTCGGTATCAGGCTTGCGGTCGGCAAAATCATGTTTCAGAATCTGACGTGGCGCAATAACCGTTTATTACCATTATCTTTCAACAGTTTTGCTATATACCTATACAACTATCATGCCAAATATGTCATAAAGAAAATATTACATTTAATTTCAAATGGTTGTCTTTATATTCACCAAAATGTCACCGACGGATCTAACAAAAAAGGTCATCATAAGTGTCAAAAAATTGTCATTGAAATGAATGACAAGTGTAAGAAAAAATTAAAAATGCAGGTCATCGGGACGGCATCTGAGCAAAAAAAACTGACAAAAATCGGCCCGTGACCATGCGGTTGAGAGGTGACCATGGCGCTGGCCTGTGATATAGATATCGGTAGGATTCGTGAGGAGTTTAGCTTTTTTTGCTATTTTAACCACAGGGGAACTCCGTATTATTCAGAAAAATAAAGAAAGCCACCAATTAGCACGAATGCTCACGAAAAAATCTATTATAGAAAACAGTTTTGGAATTTGTTAATTGCAAATAATTCGTGGGTATTCGTGTCCATTCGTGGTTAAATAAATTTGAAAAGTCTAAATTAACATAATTTCCGTTTATGCGAGGACATCGGAGATGAACGACATTAATCTCAAATCCGACATTTCAGCCCGTTTCAAACCGTTTCTGGATAAGATTCTTCAACATCGTCAGAACCTTATCCATTCCGTCCATATTGTCGGCAGTGCCTTGACCCAGGATTTCGATCCCAAACGCTCAGACATCAATTCTGTGATCGTCCTGGGCAAAATGGATCTGAAATTTTTAGAGTTTTTGGCGCCTCTGGGCAAAAAATTCGGCCGCAAGCGAATTGCCGCTCCGCTGATTATGACGCCCGCATATATCGATAATTCCCTCGATGTCTTTCCCATCGAATTTTTCAATATTCAACACTTGCACGCTACCGTCTTTGGAGAGGATGTTTTTCAACCTCTGGTGATTAAAAAATCAGATCTGAGGCGGCAGTGTGAACAGGAATTAAAGGTAAAACTCATCGGTTTGAGGCAGGGCTATATTTCCGCCGCCGGTGATCAGAAGGTGCTTGCCAGGGGTTTTGCAGAATCGTTTTCCGGATACATGCCGCTGTTCAAAGCTATCATTGTGCTTCTCGGCCACGAACCGCCCCACAATAACGCCGACATCCTTGCGGTGCTGCAAGAGCTCTCCGGAATCCAGGCCGAGGTGTTTAAAGTAGTGCTACAGCAGAAAAAAGACAAAGCCAAACCCTCGATAGGACAACTCAACATGGTTTTCGGGGATTATTATACCGCCATCGAAGCACTGGGAGACTTCATCGATGCGCTCGCTGTTTAGATCGATCTTCCTGGGGACCCTGGCATTGTTTGTCTGCAGCTCGGCAGCCGTCGGCTATGGCGCGGATATTCCCGCTTTGCCCGCTGCCCCGGTCGTCGATCTGGCCGGCATCATCGACAATGCGACGGAGAACCGACTGAACCGGTACCTGCAAGAGCTCGAAACAAAGACGGGTGCCCAGATGGCGATTCTCACCGTAAACAGTCTCGACGGGCAGGCCATCGAAGACTTTTCCATCAATATCGCCCATGACCGCTGGCGCCTTGGGAAAAAAGGCAAGGATAACGGCGTGTTGATGGTCATCGCCTTAGATGACAGAAAATACAGGATCGAAGTCGGCTACGGACTCGAAGGTCTGCTGCCGGACAGCCTCGTCGGCAGCATCGGCAGGCAATATCTGGTCCCCCATTTTAAAAAAGGGGATTATTCCACGGGCATTTATGCGGCTGCGGTGGTAATGGCCAGTGAGATTGCCCGGGATGCCGGTGTTGATATCACCGGAATGCCGGCGGTTAAAAAAACCGTGCCGTCGCATAAAAGGAAAAAATCCCTCGGTGTCCTCGGCAAAATCTTTTCCCTACTGTTTGTTGTGGTGATGGTCATTTTGTTTATTAAAAATCCGCGCTTATTGCTGGCCTATTTCTTGCTTTCCTCCATGGGTTCCCGTGGCGGCCATTGGGGAGGCTCTGGCGGCGGGTTTGGCGGGGGCGGATTCGGCGGCGGGGGCGGCGGATTCGGCGGCGGGGGCGCATCGGGAGGATGGTGATGGGAATGAAGAAGGTCGAAGGTCGAATGAATAATGAAGGAATTCCATCAATTTTAGACAAGCTAGTTGTGCTGAATAAAATTTAATAGTATCAATCACAACTTCCAAAGCGATTTTATTGATTAAAAAATAAAAATTGACGTAGCGAAGCGACCGCCACAATTCGTCATTCGAACTTCGACATTCGACATTCCAAAGGGGGTTTTATGTCAAACGGATTGAAAATCGTACTTGTAATTCTGGGAATCACCTTGGTGGCGCTGGTTATGATCGGCGGCAAACTAATCGCCGGCTACAATCAGGTCATCGCCATGGAAG
>JAFDCJ010000180.1 GCA_019312835.1 Deltaproteobacteria bacterium | reverse complement strand
TCGTCGGGGGACATCTGATCGTGGAGGGCTCGGTTGGCAATTGGTGCGGTGCCGGCATGCTGCAGGGTGAAATTCGGGTTACGGGGTCAGCGGGTTGGAAAACGGGAGAATGGATGAAGGCCGGCGAGATTCGCGTGGAAGGCTATGTTCAAAGTATCGGCGAAAGCATCTTCGGCGGGAAGATAACCGAGCGGGGCAAACCCATTTTTCCCAAGCCCCCCGAGGATTCATTATAATCTATAGGCCAAAGCCAGGTGCTTCAAGATTCAGGTTGGAAGAAGCATGCCATGGACGAAACCTTAAATGGCATATGGGATCGGGTACGCAGGCGCCATCTCTTCCCGGAACTGCCTGCCCCCCGGTATGTCCGGGGAGAATCCCGCGTGGGTCTTGATATCAAGGATAAGCGCATCTCGATATCACAGGATTTCGTGGAGCAGATGTCTGGGAAGCTCAATGCAGAAAAAGTGATCGAAGGACTTTTAGACCACGCGGTTTCCCATTATCTATATTGTCCCTGGGACCTCTCAACCCATCTCAAGCTTTATTCGGAAGCCAAGCGTGTATTGAAAGACAAAAAGCTGGCACGCAAAGGGGCCGATTATTTCATGGATGTGGTTGCGGACACCTTTTGCGTCAGTCATAAAGAAACCCCCTTGCCCAGCTTATATCGCCATCTCGACAAAGGATTTTTTGACCACGTGATTCACGCCTTGCTCCAGAGGATCTGGGGCATGGACCTGGGCGCAAAGGGACACGGCGATATATCCCGGAAACTATCGCGTTTGCCATATTTAGACCGTACCTCCTGGCCGAAGAGTATCCGGCAGTTTTGCGGCGCCCTTCAGCCTCTGCTGGAAATGGAAAAGGCGTATCTTGCCGGTTCGGATCCGCCGAATCCCATGGGTCGACATACCCTCGGGCAATATTCCAGCGAAGAAATCGAGGAGGGCCTCAAAGAGCTGGCCATTGACGCGGACACCCCCGGTGAATTTAAAGATATTATCCATGATTTTGAAGATGAAATCAGAGATCTGCCGGGTCTGAGTCAACTGGCCATAGGGATCGGGGCGGGCCGTTCTCTGGATGCCAATCTTCTTTATTATATGAAGCTGGCTGAGAATTACGCGCTTCCGATTCGAAGAAAACCCATGGAGAAGAACGGCGCACTCTATCCCCACCACCATCACCCCTGGGAAAGCAGCCAACCTTACCAGGATGTCGATCCCTGGACGAGCTTCGGCAAGATCCTGCCAGGAATCACGCAGACCTGGCAGCGTCATGAGGGTGAGGTCTTTGGACGCGAAGAAGGAGTTCCGGACTGTATCCTGATCATTGATTCTTCAGCAAGCATGACCAATCCGAAACAGGAACTCTCCTATGCCGTTCTGGGAGCAGCCTGTGCCGGCGATGCCTATTTGCGAAATAATGCCCGGGTAGCGGTTTATAATTTCAGTGACGCGGATGCCGGCGGGCGCAAAATTTTACATTACGGACAGAGCCGCATGGAAATGTATCGAGCGATTTGCCATTATTTCGGCGGTGGAACCCGTCTGCGTGTGGAAAGCATAGAGTCGCTGCAGAAAGACAACCGGCCGGATATTTTTCTCATTACCGATATGCAAATCACCAATCTGCAAATGTTGATTCAATATTTCAACGATAGCAAAAACCGAGTTACGGCCGTGCACGTCGGCGACAATGTGCACGTTCAGAAATTTCGCCGTTCGATGAATTTGAACAAAAATGTCGGTATCTACGCCGTGGAGCAAAAGAGCGATATCCCCCGGATCGTGCTGGGGAAAATCCAGGAATTCTTATACAGTGATCAATCTTAATCAGCTCAGGGCATTTTATCAGACCGCCAAATGTCAGAACGTCAGTGTGGCGGCCAGGCAGTTATTTGTCAGTCAACCGGCGGTTACGGCACAGATAAAGCTGTTTGAGGACAGCTGCGGCCTGAAGCTTTTTAAAAAAAAAGGTCGCAACCTCTATCTCACCGACGAGGGTAAAACGCTTTTCAATTATGCCCGCAAGATCTTCGAATACGAAAAAAAAATCGAAGATGCCGTCGATCAGATGAAGGAATTGAAAACCGGAAGCCTTCGACTGGGCTCGGCCCGAACTTACGCCCGTTATTTTATGCCGTTTCTGCTTACGGGATTCCGCGACGCCTACCCGGATATCAAAATTCATTTCGATGAAGGCAGCTCCCAGGAAATGATCCACAGCCTGATCGATTTGAAAAACGAAGTGGTGATCATCGCCAAAGCCGATGACAATCCCAATATCGAGTTCGTTCCCTTTAGCCGGGAAGAGCTGGTACTCATATTACCGCCGAACCACCATCTGGCCAACAAAGACAGTCTAAATTTTGAGGAGGTAGCTGAAGTTCCGATCATCATGAAGGACGCAGGTTCGGGAACCCGCAAACTGGTAGACGAATTGTTCGCAAAAAATAATCGCACACCCAATATCCTGATGGAAACCGGAGATGCTGAAATCATCAAGCTGCTGGTACAACATGGAGAAGGGGTATCGTTTCTGGTGAAGGAGGCCGCAGCGGTTGAGCTTCAAGAAAAAAAACTGGTCACGGTTCCTTTGAAAAAAGAATCAATTTTCCTGGATGTCAGTATCGCATACCTTAAAAAGCAAACGCTTTCACCTCCCGCACAAGCTTTTCTCAGGAGTCTTGAAAATTTAGGGACGAAGAAAATGCGCTTCCAGGGTATGGGTGCCCTGATGGCAAGAATGCTCGCCGACGAAAGATAATGATTTCAGCCTGGCATACCCACAACCAAATTAGGTGTTTCCAGTTCGATAAAAATTTGCTACGTGTTATTTGAATAGATTTGTAATCGATGAATATTGGGATCCTGGCAGAAGACAGCGAATAAGGCTGGCACTTATTCGGTCATCACAAACGAAAGGAGGGATTATGCCCGGCAAATTCGAAATACAAAAAGGCAAAAGCGGAAAGTTCTCTTTTAATCTTAAAGCTGCCAATGGACAGGTGATTCTGACAAGTCAAGCTTACAAAACCAAAGCGGCTGCTAAAAATGGAATCAAAGCTGTCTGTTCCAACTGCAACAAGAAGTCCAATTTTGAGCAGAAGACATCAAAGAAGGGGCAACCTTACTTTGTTCTGTTGGCCGCCAATAAGCAGGTCATTGGCAAAAGCCAGATGTATGCCAGCAAGACATCCATGATGAATGGGATTGCATCTGTCAAAAAAAATGCATCCAAAGCCGCGATTAAGGATTTGACCGGCTAGTTGTATTTAACCTGGATGTTGATCCGATTCATTCGAAAATGAGTGGTCAGGGATATTATTTTTGGGTGTGATTTAAAGAATATATCCAAAAGGTATCTGACCACTTATTTTTTTAGCACAACCCAATTCTTTTGCGATGCATTCCAGTGTCGCATCCCGGAAATACGTTACCCTATTTTTTCAACGACCAGGTAAAAACCCATCATCTAGGTCTCATATCAAACATTCTTCTTTAAAGTTTTCATTTGAGATTCCGATAAATAAAAAAGGATCTCTGCTTTAACTTGATACATATATATCCATTTTTATTGGTTAACATAAAAAAGCGATTTTACAGCGACGCCTACAAATTCGTCCCGGTAAAAATTATCAATGAAAGAGAGTCAAACGATTAACCTGGCGAAAACACTTACCCTCGATGACACATCCCCGGTTCACTCCGAGGCTCGCCGTCCCTATTTAGTGATTTATATCGGCAACGGCAGCGGTTGCCGCCATCAGCTCAAAAACGGCACGATTACGATTGGCCGATCTCCACAGGCCGATATCTGCATTGAAGATGACCGCATATCCCGCATTCACTGTGTCATCAAACGCACGGGCGATACGTTTACGATCGAGGATAAAGAATCCACCAACGGTACATACGTTGATGCTCGAAAGGTCAGGCGTGCCGCTCTGCTGCCGGGTGTTGCCATTCAGCTGGGTCGTTCAATAATGAAAATTGAATATAAGACCGAAGATGAGATCCGATCCGAGGAAAACCTCTTAAATCGGGCATCCATAGATGCCCTTACCGGAATATATAATCGCTATCACTTCACCAAACTCGCCCTGATGGATATGGCCTATGCCGGCAGGCATAAG
>JAFDCJ010000179.1 GCA_019312835.1 Deltaproteobacteria bacterium | reverse complement strand
CGGCAACTTTGTTTTTCAGTTCTTCCAGGTAGTCTGCCCCTTCCTGAAAAACATTACGCTCGTCCCCTTCGGAAAAGCGCTCAAGGATTTCCCGCTCGAGTTTCGGGCAGTCTGCTAATTTTCGTCTGCCCTGGAAAACCGCTCCGGCAAACGCCAGGCATGTTTTTTCACCGCAATCCCGGCAGTTGGACTTGTCGAGCAGTTCAAAGATTTCCATCGCATGTTTCGGCTGCGGCATGCGGCCTCCTTTTTACCCGCCTTCAATTTGAATACATCATGATATCTCAAATTTTTACCATTAAACGCTAAAAGGTCAAGGTTTACCCGCTCTGAACGACCAAAAAGCAGGCCGTCGGATGGACGCTCACGCCATCTGGTCCTGTACAGATTCAGTTTGGGGTTGATTGCCGGCTTGATAAACATGTATAAACGTATCGCCGGGCGATGGCGGGTTACCCTGTGTGAACCCGAATCAGGCCCGACAGCTAAATTTCACGGGGAGGTTTCATATGTCGTATCGATTTCACCATGTTCATATTGTCTGCAAAGATCTCGAAAAAATGGTCCGATTTTTTACGGATGTCCTGGAGGCCAGCCTGATCGACAAGAGAAAATTCGGAACCGCCGACGGGGCTTCTCTCGATCTCAACGGCACCACGATTAACCTGAGGGTCGCCAGAGAAGATGAAGAGATGCTTGGGGATGCTTCACAATCGACCTACGGCTACAACCATATCGGCCTGGAAGTCGAAGATATCGAAAGGGCGCACAAAGACCTGACGGAGCGGGGGTTTTCATTTTTTATGCCGCCCACCGACATTCCCGACCTGAAAATCGCCTTTTTCAAAGGCCCGGAAGATATTACCATCGAACTCTGTCAGCCGGCATAGAGAATGCATTGTTACAGAAATGACAATCTTTTTGTAACTTATCGGCAGTACACGACAATAAAAAGGGCAAAAAGATGCCCTTTGATTTTCAGAGGGGAGTTGCGTTCCCGGAAGGGTTGGAAGGCTGGTTCTTTGATCGATTCGCGCCAGCGGGTGCGGTGCTTCGCATAGGTTTTATGTTTTTGTTATCCTGCTCAGTTTTGCTGGATAATGAAACGAAGATAAGGCCTAAATACCCCAAACACAGAAGGCTAACGCCGACGTAGGTCAAAATAGCCATAAATTCCACTCCTACGTAAAGTTTATGAAATAAGCGGGCCTGCTTTAAATTTTATTCAACTCCGCTTCAGAAACACCTGCCAGACGACCGGTTTCGACGGCCTGTTTTAATAACGCCCGCGGCGGATCATCACCCCGATACCGAATTCTTGAGATCTTGAGAACCAATTTGAGGTACTCAAGCTTATTTTCAAAGGGGTATTTGGCGTCGATTTCCATGCGTATCCCGTTTTGTTGCCCTTGTAAACCTGTTCTTATAATCGGATGATTTGCCGGGAGACTTGAGCCGTATCTGGCGGCCGATGCCGAACCGGTGAGATTTGGAGTTTTCGATACCCTGGATTGCCAATGGCTTCGCAATTTGTGGGTGTCTATGGCATCCGGTCATTTAAGTTGTGTAATTAATTACATAATTCCAGGCAACTGCTTACCGCCTGCGATACCGGCGCGCGGATAACTATAAGAAATTATTATATTTAATTTTCTAAACGAACAGGCTGGTTTAGCATGATATTTGCAAGTCTCCCATTAAGGGGGAGCCCGATGGGAAATTAATTTTGTTTTCCGGTACAAATTCGCCTCTGAGGAATTACATCACAATACCGCCTAAATTCAAGAATCAAACCCGCCAATTGTTTCTCGATTATCCATCATTTTAAATGGTTTAGCCCGTCTGCCGGTTCAGCGCGGCAGGGGCAGCTGTAGGGGTCGGTTAACCGCAATTCAGAAAATTTAAGGGTCGGAGGTTTGATTGTGATGTCCAAAAATATCGGTTTCGTCTCTACCCGTTTTGCAGGGGTAGACGGTGTTTCTCTGGAAGCGGGCAAGTGGGCGGATGTGCTGGAAGCCGGAGGGTACAATTGTTTCTGGTTTGCAGGCAAGCTGGATAAAGATCCGGAAAAAAGTTATCTGGCCCCTGAAGCCCATTTCAAACACCCTTACAATCTGTGGATAAACCGGCAGGTTTTCGGAAAAACAGACCGGGCATCTGCGGTCATCGCCTCGATTGAAAACCTGAAAAACATCTTAAAGGCCCGCCTTCAGGAGTTCACCGATCAATTCCATATTGACCTCTTCATTATCGAAAACGCTCTGGCGATTCCCTTGAACATTCCCCTGGGGGTAGCATTATCGGAGCTGATTGCAGAGAATCAGATTCCCACCATAGCCCATCATCATGATTTTTACTGGGAAAGAAATCGCCTGCGGTCAAATGCAGTGTCGGATTATCTGCATCGCTTCTTCCCCCCCAGGCTGCCCAACATCCATCACGTCGTTATTAATTCGATGGCGCGTTGGGACCTGATGCGCCGCCGCGGGTTAAGGGCTACCGTTATTCCGAATGTGCTCGATTTCGACAACCCGCAGCCTGCAAGCCGCTGCGGTTACAACAGTTTTCTTGCAGCGTTCGGACTGAAGCCGGGCCATAAAACCATACTGCAGCCCACCCGCATCGTCCCCAGGAAAGGGATCGAGCATGCGGTTGACCTGGTCGAAAAGCTAAAAGACCCGCTCTATAAATTGCTTGTATCCCACGAGGCGGGTGATGAGGGCTTGGAATATGCAGAAAGGCTGAAATATTACGCCCTTGAACACGGCGTGGACTTGCGCCTGGCCCGAAAGCCCATTTCAAGTCCATGGCGGCATTCGAAACGCGATTTGAATGGACACTGCCTCTGGAATATTTACGCCCATGCCGATTTTGTGACTTTCCCCAGCCTTTACGAAGGATTTGGCAACGCATTTTTGGAGGCCATTTACTTTATAAAACCCCTGCTCGTGAACCGTTATGCCACCTTTGTATCGGATATCGAACCCCAGGGATTCGATCTGGTGACGATGG
>JAFDCJ010000178.1 GCA_019312835.1 Deltaproteobacteria bacterium | reverse complement strand
GACGTTTGCATGGTGTCGGGGTTCACCTCGAGCGTACCGTGTCGCGACCATTTCAGATCCGGCAATTGATCTGCCCATGAGGTGTCGACTCGTTGGCCGATTGCCGGAATGATGGCATCACAGGAGATCAGAAATTCGGATCCTTCCTGCGGAACCGGCCGGCGGCGGCCGCTTTCATCCGGCTCGCCCAGCTCGGTGCTTATGCATTCCAACCCGACAACTTTGCCGTCGTTGACCTGCACGCGGACGGGGGCCGTTAGATAAGAAATTTCAATTCCTTCGTCGATGGCGTCCCGGACTTCTTCAGTATAGGCCGGCATTTCATCTTTTGAACGACGGTAAACGATCCTGATTTTTTGTACACCCAGGCGTTTTGCGGCCCGCGCCGTATCGATAGCCACATTGCCGCCACCGATAACGACAACATGATTTCCGGGAGATTTGCGGCTGCCCAGGCTAACACTTTTTAAGAATTCCAGGGCATCGATAAGGCCTTCGGCTTCCAGTTCACCGCAGATGCCGAGCCCGGTCGATCGTTGGGCGCCGACAGCCAGAAAAATGGCTGAAAAGCCCTCCTGTTCGAGATCTTTCAGACTGAAATCGCTACCGAATCTGAGCCCGGTGCGGGTTTCGATACCCAGCTGCAGAATATGATCGATTTCTTTTTCCAGAATTTCCGAAGGTAAGCGATAATCGGGGATGCCGAAACGCAGCATGCCACCCAGTTGTTCCAGCGCTTCAAAGAGCGTTATCTGGTATCCTTTCAAGCGCAGGTAGTAAGCCGCCGTTAATCCGGCCGGCCCGGAACCGACAACGGCTATTTTTTCCTCACGATCTTTTATTTCCGGCGGCGGTAGGCTCTCCAAATCCACCTGATCGGCCACAAAGCGTTTCAATTCCCGGATGGCCAGCGGCGCATCGATTTCCGCTCGGCGGCATTGTGTTTCGCAGGGGTGCGGACACACTCGACCCAGCACACCCGGTAGCGGAAGTCGTTCCATGATCAGTTGGATTGCCTCCTCGTATTTGCCCTGGCCGATTAACTGGATATAGCCCTGCGCATTTATGCCCGCCGGGCAGGCACCCACACAGGGGGCCCGATCCTTTTTTTCAATGTTGAAGGTGATCGGAATGGCTTGCGGAAAGGTCCGGCCGATGGCTTTTCGAGTGCCTAACCCGGAATCCCACGAATTCCAGATGGTCACCGGACAGACTTTTTCACACTCGCCACACCCGGTGCACAGGTCCTCTACTACATAGCGGGGCTTGCGCCGTACGCTAACCTTATAATTCCCGATGAATCCGGAAACATCCGTCACTTCGCTATATGAAAGCAGCCTGATATTTGAATGCTGTGCCACCTCAACCATTTTGGGTGTTCCAATGCAGGCAGCGCAATCCAGGGTGGGGAAGGTCTTGTCAAACTGCAGCATATGGCCGCCGATAGTGGTATCCTTTTCCACCAGATAGACCTGATGCCCCGAATTGGCAATGTCCAGAGCAGCCTGCATACCGGCGATACCGCCGCCGATGACCAGCATATTCGGATTGACAGGAGCTTGACGGGCATCGAGGCTTTCATGGTAGTTGACGCGATAGATGGCGGCAGCTGCCAGACTCTTGGCTTTGTCGGTCGCCTCGTATTCATCGGCAGTTACCCAGGAAACCTGTTCACGGACCGAAGCCATTTGAAAAAAATACGGATTGATCCCGGCTCGTTGGCAAACCCCCATGAATGTTTTCCCATGCAGGCGTGGTGAACAGGAGGCCACCACAATACGGTTGAGTCCCAGTTCTTCTATATCTTTTTCAATCATTGCCTGACCCGGATCCGAGCACATAAACTTATAGTCCCGGGCGACGATCACATTTTTCAATTTACGGGCAAAGGCAGCGACCTCTTCAACGTGCACTTTATAAGCGATATTAATTCCACAGTGACAGATATAAAATCCGATTCTGACAGACATAATGGTTATTCCTCATACACCTTGTTAATTGTCATGATCTTATATGGCATCGTATGCTGCTGTTGATGTCATCTGCTGGACCAGCCGAACCAGCTTTTCGGTCTCCAGGGGCATCTCCAAATAGGCGCCGGGTTCGGGGATTCCGGACTCGTATGGCCCGCTCTGGAATTTTTGATATCGTGAAAACGTCTTTTTATCGATGGTCGATACCATAATGACCGGAACCTTTTTGAGGTTCTTGTCTTCTTTAAGTTGCCGATACATGAGAATCCCGCTTTCTTTAGGCATCATCGCATCCAGAATAATCAGCGCAGGGTTTTGCTCTTTCGCTATTTGCATTGCTTCGATCCGGTCGCCTGCGCCGATGGGCTGGAACCCGTAATTAGCCAAAAGCTTGCACAGGAAGGTGCGCATATCGAACTCATCATCCACAATGAGTATTTTTTTTCTCTTGATTTCTGGCGACATTTTTTAATCCTCTGAAAGCCTGATTTTATATGTGAAAAATACGTTTGTGGTGTGGATTGTGTTGACCAGTTTATGAGCACAGAATATGCCAGGGGAGGAGCATGAATCGATATGTGTTTATTTACAGGTGGTTAGTAGAAAAATGGCTAAAATTTAAACATTGCCGATCGGAATGATGTTGCAATATCTGCAACTTTAT
>JAFDCJ010000177.1 GCA_019312835.1 Deltaproteobacteria bacterium | reverse complement strand
GTTGGCGACCACCGGCATGCCGCCGATTTTATGCTTATAAATAAGCTGCGCAGCTACTTCGACATCGTCTTCCGGGCGCACCGTGATGGGCGCCCTGATCATCAAATCGCTTAAATTCAAATCTCCCAGCATGGATGGGATCAATCCCTGTTTTAAATCTGCCAGCGTTAAAAAGCCCTCCAGGACATTATCCTCGGATACCACCGGCAGATGACGAATCGAATTTACCTTCATCAACTCGATGGCCTCGCTGATGGAGGCATGGGCAGCAATGGTGATGGGGTCGGATACCATCAAAGCGTGGATTTTCATGACAGCCCCCTTGGTGAAATGACAATTGAATAATGAATATTGAATAATGAAGGAATTCTATCGATTAATTAGACTACCGAAAGACATAAGCGCTATTTAAAATCGACGGCTAACGATCTTTGCTTCTGGAGAGTATCCAACTGTTGGTATCAAAAGTCAAGTGGTGAGTCGAACGATTACAAAATAGACTAATATCCTTCATTAGTCATTTGTCAATAGTCAATAGTCATTTCCTATTTGCCGGCTTTGCGAGGTATATAGCTGCACAGCGGCTCTTCGGCGAGATAATCACCGCTGGCCTCGTACGCCCGGGCGCGACAACCGCCACACACGCGCTTAAACTCGCAGGGATTGCACTTGCCCGTGAGTTTGTCATAATCACGCAAATTCCTTAATACCTCGGAGCTCTGCCAGATATCGGCAAAGGATTTTTGCCGCACATTGCCGCAGTCAGCGGTCAGAAATCCACAGGGCTGAACATCGCCCCGGTGGGAGACAAAGCAAAACCCGATACCGCCCAGGCAGCCCCGGGTGACCGCATCCAATCCGTGGGTTTTAAAAGACACCGATTTACCTTCTTTAGCGGCTCTTTGCCTGAGGATGCGGTAATAGTGCGGGGCGCATGTGGCCTTGAGCTCCATCGGGGTTTTTTCCCGCTGGTCATAAAACCAGTTCAGGGTTTCCTCATATTCGGCGGCGTTGATTTCCTTGTCGACGATATATTTGCCGCGACCGGTGGGAACCAGCAGAAAGATGTGATGGGCCACGGCCCCCTGTTCCACCGCCAGTTGCTGGATCTTGGGGATCTGATCAAGGTTTGTTTTGGTAATGGTGGTGTTCACCTGAAAGTCCAGGCCGACTTTGCGGGCAATTTTCATGGCGTTCAGGGCGCCGTCAAAGGCGCCATCGACCTTCCTGAATTCGTCATGGCTTTCACGGGTGGCGCCGTCCAGGCTGATGCTGATGCGCTTGATACCTGAATCCACCAGCTTGCGAGCGATGGGTTCGGTCACAAGAGTCCCGTTGGGGGCCATTACCATGCGCAGGCCTTTGCGGGTGCCGTAGGCGGCAATGTCAAAGATATCGTCGCGCAGCAGGGGTTCGCCTCCCGTCAATATGATGATGGGTTTGGCGATCTCGGCGATTTGGTCCAGCAACCGGAAGGCTTCGGCCGTATCCAGTTCTCCGCTGTGAGGGCCGGCGGTGGCCGATGCCCGGCAATGAATGCAGTCAAGATTGCAATTGCGGGTGGTCTCCCAGGCAACCAGGCGCAGGGATGACTCCCCTTCTTTTTTGTGGGGATGAGAGGCTTGTTCTTTGGGGTGAGGGTGTCCGGGTTTCATATTTATATAGTTCAGCTCCTTCCAGGGTCAGCTGTGGTAATCTCACAAACTGCACAGTGTTTTGTGTTTGGTATTTGGTGTTTTGTATGACCGGCAGTTAACCGGCTCTGTATCTTCAAAACTAAACACAAAACATCAAACACCAAAGATCTGATAAATTCAATCCTACGAATCCACCAGAACTTGAGCGGCCTCGATGGCGAAATAGGTTAATATCATGTCCGCTCCGGCGCGTTTGATGGCCGTCAGGGTTTCCAGCATTACTTTCGATCCGTCGATCCAGCCCATTTTTTCGGCGGCCTTGACCATGGAAAATTCGCCGCTGACGTTGTAAGCGGCTACGGGCAGGTCAATTTCTTCGCGGACCCGGCAAATGATATCCAGGTAGGCCAGGGCGGGTTTTACCATGATAATGTCGGCGCCCTCCTCGATATCCATGGTGACCTCGCGAATGGCTTCCAGGGCATTGGCCGGATCCATCTGATAGGTCCGGCGATCGCCGAATTTGGGCGCCGAGTCCGCGGCATTGCGAAACGGCCCGTAGTAGGCCGAACAATATTTGGCCGCATAGGACATGATGGGAATCCGGCTGAAGTTGTTATCATCGAGGATTTCACGAATCTCCCCCACCCGGCCGTCCATCATATCCGAAGGGGCGACCATGTCCGCCCCGGCCTGGGCATGGGACAGGGCGGTGCGGGCGATCAGATCCAGGCTGGCATCATTGTCGATGGTATCGCCGTCGACCACGCCGCAGTGTCCGTGATCGGTGTACTGGCAAAGGCAGACATCCGAGATAACGACCAGCTCGGGGAGCTTTTCCTTCACCGCGCCAATGGCTTTTTGAACGATACCATCTTCAGCATAGGCCCGGGTGCCCAACGGATCTTTTTTATCAGGAATCCCGAAAAGGACGATAGCCGGAATGCCAAGGTCATAAGCCTCTTGGGCCGTCTTGAGCAGGTTGTCGACCGATTGCTGGAAATGGCCCGGCATCGACGGAATCGGATTCCGGATATCCCGCCCGTCAATCGCAAAAAGCGGCAGGATGAGATCGTCGACAGATAAGCTGGTTTCGCGGATCATGCGCCGCAAGCCTTCCGTGTGCCGCAATCGCCTGGCTCTGTAGTCCGGAAATAACATTTAGTGGCTCCCTTGCTGCTAGAATTAGGTTTCTTGACATATTAATGATCTAAACCGGTTCACCCTTTTGAGCCGTAAAATAACAAACTCCAAATCACAAATACCAAATAATATCCAATGACCAAAATTCAAGATTCCAAACCCATAGTTATGAAACGGAGCCTTTAGTTTCGGTCATTGAGACTTCGAATTTGGTATTTGTTTGAAATTTGGTGCTTGTATTTTGTTATTTTGCCTGAAAAAGAATTGCTAAGATCAATAGCTAATTAGTCACAGGTGGTCGTACCATGAGCCACCGCAATTTCCTCGTCCGTCAGATAGCAGGCCGGATCGGGTTCCCAGACATCGCCGCTGACGGCTTCAGCACGGACCCTGAAATTACCCCCGCAGACATCCAGCCAGGTGCACGTGGCGCAGCGGCCTTTGACATGCTTTTTCTTCTCCTTGAGTTTGCCCAGCAGCGGTTCGGATGTGTCTTCCCAGATTTCGGAAAAGGGTCGGTCTTTCACATTGCCGAAGCTGTGGTGGCGCCAGAATTGATCGGCGTAAACCTCACCGTCCCAGCTGACGCATCCAATCCCCCGGCCGGAATTGTTGCCTTCATTCCATTTTAACAGTTCCAACACCTCTTTGGCCCGCTCGGGGTCTTCTTTGAGCAAACGCAGGTAGATATAGGGACCGTCAGCGTGGTTGTCCACCGTCAGTACTTCCTTGGGCTTGCCGGCATCATGCAGCCGTTTGGTTTCATCAATAATCAGATCTAAGGCTGCCCGGGTTTCTTCATGGCTCAAATCGTCTTTTACCAGATCGGATCCGCGGCCGGCATAAACAAGGTGGTAAAAGCACACCCGGGGAATGTCCCTTTCTTCAAGAAGCTGGAAAATCTTGGGGATTTCTCCCACGTTGAATTTGTTGACGGTAAAGCGCAGCCCGACTTTTATGCCGGCCTCCTGACTGTTTTTTATCCCTTCCAGTGCGTTGCGAAACGCGCCGTTAACGCCGCGGAAGCGATCGTTGATTTCCTGCATCCCGTCCAGACTGATGCCGACATAGGATAAACCGATCTCCTTTAATGTCCGCGCCACTTTAGGGGTGATCAAGGTTCCGTTGGTGGAGATGACCGCGCGCATGCCTTTTTCCACGGCATAAGCGGCCAGCTGCGGCAGGTCCTTGCGAACAAGGGGCTCGCCGCCTGAAAACAACATGACCGGGGAGCCGTAAGCGGCAAGATCGTCAATCAATTCTTTACCCTGTTCGGTGGTCAATTCATTATCAAAGGAAATATCTTTGGCGTGCGCATAACAGTGAACGCATTTTAAATTGCATCTGCGGGTTACATTCCAGACAACCACGGGACGTTTGTCTTCACTGAATTGCAGCAGATGCGAAGGCAATTTTGAGGAATCACGTCCATAGCGCAGCGCGTCGGATGGCTCTACCGTTCCGCAATAAAGTTTCGAAATTCCGATCATGATGGTCGATTTTTCTCCTTTGGATTAAAGATGGGGCGAATACCCTGGGTGCTTATGACAGATGCGGGTTGTTAAGATGGCATAAGTTGGTCTTTAATCAACTCGCTGACATATGCTTCGGGATCCAGCAGGGCTTTGCGCGTAATGAAAAACCGGTTGCGGTTGGTTTTTTCCCGGGCCAGCTTAAGGCCGTGCTGAAAATCCTGATCTATCTTTTCGATGACATCATTCAACTCGAAGGGGGATTCTATCAGCTTTTCGATGATAAAATCAATGGCGTCATCTTCAAGCACGATATTAATATCATGGTTTTTGAAAAAGTACAGTTCAATTTTTTTGACGTTATCATAATGGGATTTGATCTTATCAATGACCTTGCCGATGTCCAGGGTGCTTTTGGCATAGCAACTGGCAACGATGTCGATGCGGGATGGCGTCATGGTCAGGCTGTATTTTTCTGCCATGTTTTTTTGATTTTCTTTAAGGTAATTTTTAATAATTTCCTTTTCCTGCTGCAGCAGCCGATCAAAGAGCTGATGGGTTGCCTCTTGTTGGGCTTCGGCAGTGATGGTGTTGAGAAAATCTGCCGGGTTTTCAATAATTGCACTGGTGGCGGGAAATTTGGTTATGCCGGTCGAAGGCAGCTTTCTTTCAAAATCAAGCAGTGCTTTTTCAACCGCACTGACGAGCCCGCGGGCTCCGGTATTTTCGTCAAAGGCATGTTTGGCCAACGCGCGCAACAACTGGTCTTCAAACTTGATTTCAATGCCATAGGCCGCGAAATCGAGCTTTTTGCCCAGAACAATGGGGTTGTTGGGATTTTTTAAAATCCGGTAAAGGTCCTCTTCCGTCAGGTGCTCAAAAACCGCCCGCACCGGCAGACGGCCGACAAACTCGGTCTCAAAGCCGAATTGGATCAGATCCTCGGATCGAACGTGCTTGAGGATATCAACTTGTTCGGCGGCTTTGCGGATACGGGCGCCAAACCCGATGCCCTGTTTGGAAAGACGCTTTTCGATGATGGGCGCCAGATCGTTGAAAGCCCCGCTCATGATAAACAGTATGTTGCCGGTGTTGACGGAGCGCTTGTCCCGTTTCCCGGTTTTGCGGAATTGTTCGATCTCCTGGATCATTGAAATGGGATCATGGGGCACCTTCAAATCAACCTCGGTTTCCTCCATGGGTTTGAGCAGCGCCCGTTGCACGCCGGTTCGAGATACGTCCGCACCGATCAAATTCCGGCTGGAGGCGATTTTGTCGATTTCGTCGATGTAAACGATACCAAACTGGGCCAGCTCAATGTCATCGTCAGCCTCTCGCACCAGATCCCTTACCAGGTCCTCCACATCACCGCCAACATAGCCGGTTTCGCTGAACTTGGTTGCATCGCCCTTGACAAATGGGACACCGATTTTGTCGGCGATCAACTTGATGATATACGTCTTGCCGACACCGGTGGGTCCGATCATCAGAACGTTATTCTTGATGCTGCCGACCATATTGCCGATGGGATCATCAGACGCCAGGGTGCGCTGGATGCGGTTGAAATGCGTGCATATCTTGGTGGCCAGGATGGCTTTGGCATTATCCTGTTTGATGATATATTGATCCAGGTAGGCAATGAGTTCCTCCGGCTTTAAATCAAAATTGATTTTTTTCCTGGATTTGCCGGCCTCCTTGGTCTCATCCCGGGTTGCCTCCTGGGTCATCACCATGGGGGAAACGATTTTAACGTTGTCACCAAACTTTTTGGCTAAAAACTCGCTGATTTCTTTTTCCAGCTCTTTGGGATTGGGAATCTTTTCATCGTGTTCTTTCATGGCAACAAAATATAACCATGTCTGGCTGGGTATGCAAGTGTGGCGCGGCTACTGTGAAGATTGCCGCAATGCCGGCAGGCGAGGGGGTGGGATTCAGTCCGAAAATCAGGCGTTTGATTTTATGAGTTTGAGACCGTTTTTTTCCAATATTTTTATGGCCTTTGAATTGTCGGAGAAACGGAACACCATCATGGCGATTCCGGGTGATTCGCTGGCGGCCGTGTAGGAAAATTCGATCTGAATATCGTCTTTTTCCAGCAGTTTGAGCAGCCTGCTCAACCCGCCCGGTTTGTCGTCGGTTTCGACCAGCACCACATCGTTTACCACGGCGGTATACTTATTGGCCTGCAGAATTCCAACCGCCTTATCCGGTTCGGATACAACCATCCGCAGCTTGCAATAACCGTCACCATTGTCCACCAGGCAATGGGCGCGAATGTTGACGCTCCCGCCGCTCAGAAATGACATGACGTTGCTCAAATGGGAGACGGAATTGCCGGTCAATACAGTTAATTGCTTGATGGTCATGGATGGCCCCCGGTATCATCGGGATATAATTTTTTATTGATATTAATAGGTTACAATACGTTTTTATTGCCCAAATTTTACGCGCTTGTCAAGCTTATTCTGAGCGGCGCATCCATGCAGGCTGCTCAGAATCCCACGGATAACGGAATACGGCTGAGATCGCTTTTCATAACGCAACCGTCCGATCAACGATCCTCGAAACCTAAGAATTGGACCAAGGCTGTCAACCAGGGGCAGGATTTTTTGCCTGGGAAAAAACTCAAACGTAATTTTCGAATGAGGCTAGGGTGGCCCCTTCCTGTAAAGCATGTATTTGTGGGTCGGTTCGCGGTTGATCCGCTGGTAACCTTCGGGTACCGAGCAGCCGCTGTCTTTGGCGATCAATAGATATTTCTTGCCCATCTGGGGAGTTAGACTGACTTTGTAGACCCGCATCATATCCGCAAAGAGCCAATCATTGAGGATCATTGCACCGGGGCAGGTCGAAATGGTGATGCGGGCGGGCAGCTCCATTTTTTGCATGTAAATATCCTCATAAAATGCTATGCGGTCCCTGCGGATACGGTCTTTACCATAGAGCATGCTGGTAAAGGCAGCCAGGAAGCAGCCCAGGGCGATGACGACGATAGCGGCACGCAGCCTCGGGCGCCGGCTTAAAACAGATTCAATTCCGGCGGCAATGCGGTCGGCAGCAAAAGCCAGGCTTAACACGTAAAACGGGTAGGAATGGAATATATAGCGACTATGCTGACGGGTGCTGGTTAAAAAGGGCAGGCTGCTGGCCAGCCCGATGAGCAAGAAAAACAGGGCCTGCCGGTTTCCGCGAACCTGACGCCACGATATCCGGGCCAGGATCATGAAAAAGCCGGCCAGCGCAACCGGGACGGCCATTTCCGCGGCCCACCGCTCGACCAGATACCAGTGGGTATCCCCGGCCGCCCTTTCGCTTTTCAGACTTGCCACCACCTGGGCTTGCCAGAAACCTTTCCAGAAATCCTGGCTGTCCGGAAAAAAATAAAAGGTCGCCGACAAGGCCAGGGCGAAGGCACCCAGGGCCAGCAGGGTGCTGATCACGGCCCTTGAAAATTTGGCTTTCAGCGCCATCCACGCGATCAGCGGCACGGCCAAGGTGAAAAAAGCCACCGGCCCCTTGGCTATAAAACCCAAATAAATCAGCACCCCGGACAACAGGCTGAAAAGGGCCAGGTGGCGTTCACCGATCATGCTGCGATAGGATGCATAGGTGGGCAGGATCGCCAGAATGACGTAGGTGCAGCTCAGGCGGTTGGTCTGCATGAGATAGGTAAAAATGGGCAGTGACACCATCAGCAGCATGGGCCACCAGCTGCCCACGGGAGGCAGCTGAAAATCGCTCCGAACCCGCTGCCAGAAAAGCGCCATGCACCCCAGAATCACCAGGCCCACCAAAGCGCCGTAAAAGGATTCCAGATAAAGACCGTCGCCGAAGATGCGGAAGAAAATAGACTGAATCCAGAACACCAGGGGCGGGTGCTCGTGGAAAACCGGGTGGATGTGGTCATCCAGATAAGGCTTCCAGAAACTGCCCACATCGTCGGCCATATTCATGGCCACGGTCGCATATTCGAGACCGTCGCCGTGGATCCCAATCCGCATTAGCTTATGGCCGAGCAATAAAAAATAGAGCGTAAAAGCGAGAATGAATAATAATTTGGCCGATGATAATCGTGCGAGCATGATGCGTCTTTAGTTTTCAGCTGTTTTCCGATGGGAAGATGCCGTCGGGGTTTAACGATTAAATGCATATTCAATAAGTTTGCGGCCATTGATATATGCGTTTGCCCCAAAAGTCAATCCTGCCGGCATGGTAGGTTTAGATAAAAAAATGCTGCAGGACCGAATTGGGATCAAACCGGGCCTGGATGAGCGTTCAGCCCAAACCCAAAAGGACAGTTCAGGAATTTCCCGAACCGCCCTTTACGAGAGGTTGTTGTGCGAGCCTTAAGCATCCCTCTCGATTGCTGTCAGTCTTTTTTCGATTCAAAGGTTGCGGGTAAGCGGCAATGTTACAACTCCCCGACCATATGCCGAAACGTAAGCATCAAATCTTGGGGGCGCAAGTCTGCGACAACAATCATGTGTGCGGCTTGACAGGCGGCAAAGTGTCCCCCTGTCAGGGCCTGGTCTAATAGCGCGACGATGACAGGCTGACGTCGGCATCGGCCCAGGCGTGCTGAAATTTTAATTCGATCTGCCGGGCCTCGCCCGGGCGGTCCTGGTCTTTGAGGCTCTGCCAGAGGCCGAACAGAGCGTAGCCGTTATCGCGATATTTTCGCAGATCCTGCCAGTAGACCGCCTCGGCTTCCCGGGGATGCCCGGCTTCGAGCAGCACTGCCCCCAGGCTGTGACGCACCGGATAATACCAGTCGGGCGGTTCGTTATACATCAGGCTGTCTTGAAGCCGGACCGCCCGTGACAGGCGGGCAATGGCCGTATCGAAGTCTGTGTTCTTGGCGGCAATCTCGCCGGCCAGCACCTCCCTGGCGATGGCGAGCAGGATTTCGGTGTTGCCGAAACCGATCGGCTCCTTGCTGGCATCGGGGTTGGCGAGGATATCAGCCAGGGCGTTTAACTCCCTGCGCGCCGAATTGAGCCTGCCGGTATGGACATGGGCCATTCCCCGGGCATAGCGCCAGATACCGGTCCAGAAATGCAGGTTTGCCGGTGGCGCCGGTTCGGACAGAATTTCTTCCCACTTGCCGAAGCGAACATAGGCGTAAAGGGGCATGCTCAAAAAGGTCTGGTACAGTGCCCAGTCATTGCCCTGAAGATCACCGGGCACTCTGGCGGCCACTTTGCGGGCCGTCGCGATGGCATCCTCACTTCGGCCCGACATCAGGGCTGCCCAGGATTGGAAGTGAACATTATGCGGATAGTAGTTCAGCGGGTAGATACCCTGGGCCCGGCACTGAATGATGTAATCCTCGTCGGCTTTTGCCGCCAAACCGTTGAGCACATAGGACTCTTGATAGCGTCCCACCTGCATGTAGATATGGGTGGGCATATGCACCAGGTGACCGATGCCGGGGGCGAGATAGCGCAGCGAATCCGCAGCGGCGACACCGCGTTCGGCGTCCACCGGCTCGACGGCGTGAATGTAATAGTGCAGGGCGCCTTCGTGGTTCGGGTCGCGGGCGATGACCGTCTCCAGCGCCTCTAGAATGGCCGGCGTATGGTGCTTGGGTCGGCCATCCTCCGTCCAGTAGCTCCACGGTGAAAGGTTCATCAAAGCGGCGGCATACAGCGTGGCGGCATCGAGGTCATCGGGGTACTGGGCATGCAGGGCCCCCATGGCCTCGGCATAGGCGGCATCCAGCCGGGAGCGATCGGCCTGCGGATCGCTGCCGTAGCGCCTGGCAAGGGCATCGATATAGGCCCGCTCACGCGGGGAAACCTTATCCTTGCGGGACACCGCCATCTGGATCGCCTGGTAGGCCTGTTCGGCAGCTTCAGCCGACATGGGCAGGTTCAAATTGGGGCCCAGGACAAGGGCCCAGCCCCAGTAAGCCATGGCGCAGTCAGGATCGAGCCGTGCGGCTTCCTTGAAGCTGCGCAGGGCTTCCTGGTGATTGAAACCGTAGGTCAGCTTCAGCCCCTGGTCAAAAAACAGCTGGGCGCGCTGAGAGTTCGTGGTTACCCTGTGATGATGATCACCGAGCCCTTCGAGCACCGGTGCGAGCTGGCCCGGCGCCAGCCGGGGGTCGGCGGCAAGCGCACGCGAATCGTGCTGGTTGATATGCTGGGTCGTTGCCTGACCCGGAATTGCCAGCATCAGCAGCGCCAATATAACAAATCCCAGTTTGGTATTGAAAATAAGTGAGTTCATTTTATAACCTCCGGATTAAATTTGACCGCAAACATGAGGGAGGCATCACACGCAAAATCCGAAACGGAAAAACGGCCACTGACAGTCAGCGGGGGGCTCTCAAAAAGGGCAAGATAGGCAGCACAAAAGAATAGGTCAGGCTGTTGGCCGGGACTTTTTAATTTTCAGCATAGCTCCCTCACCCAGAGTTATGAGTTCACGATCAACCAAAGCCCCTGTAAGAATTGGCATTACCCCTATCTCTGGTATAACGGGTAAGGATAAATTTTACCGTTACCATCACCAGGGGCTTTGTCAATGGGTGGCGGCACCCATTTGCGTGGATATAGCATAATGTCGGAAGGACAGCGCCGGCGGTTTTGAGCATGCGGTTGCCAGGAACCGGCTAGATGATTAAGGTATTTGCAACGAGGAGATGACAGACGCACCGAATGTCTCTTCCAATATTGGGAATGGCTGTCTTTAGGAGCGCAATAAATGACAGAAAGCGAACTCAAGCACAGGCTTGCAGCGCTGTTGAGCGCCGATGTGGTCGGCTACAGCCGGCTGATGGCCGCAGATGAACTCGCAACGGTTCGCACGCTGGCCATCTGTCGGGATAAAATACACGCGCTGGTTCAAGAAATTGGCGGCCGGGTGGTGAATTTTGTCGGTGACAACGTGCTGGTGGAGTTTCCCAGTGTGCGCGATGCCGTGTCGTGTGCGCTTGAAATTCAAAACAGTCTCGCAACGCTGAATGCCGGGATGGATGAAAACCGGCATATGCGATTTCGCATCGGCATCCATCTCGGCGATATACTGGTGGAAGGCGAGGTCATTTATGGCGACGGGGTCAATATCGCGGCCCGGTTGGAAGCGCTCGCCGAGCCGGGCGGCATTTGCATCTCCGAGCTGGTCTACCGCCAGATTCAGCATAAATTGGACGCCACTTATGTCGATTTGGGCACCAAAACCCTCAAAAATATCCCCGATCCCCTGAGGGTGTATGCGGTGGTTGCGCCGTCGGCCGAACCAGGCACTCACCCGGTCGAATCAGCCGCCTATCCGGCAACGCCACCGCCCCTTCCCGCCAAGCCTTCCCTGGCCGTTCTGCCTTTTGTCAACCTGAGCTCGGATCCAACCCAGGACTACTTCAGCGACGGCCTGACCCTGGACATTATGACCGCCCTGGTAAAAATACCCGATCTTTTTCTCATCAGCGACATTTCGATGTTCAGTTTCAAGCTAAAACCCGTTTCCATTAAAGAAATCGGTTGTCAGCTGGGTGTGAGTCATGTTCTGGAGGGTGGGGTGCGTAAGGCTGGGGAACATGTGCGCGTCACCGCCAGACTCGTTGAAACAACCGGCGGCCGCCAGATATGGGCGGATCATTATGATACCGATCTGGAGGATGTATTTGCCATTCAGGACCGTATCGCCGAAGAAATCGTCACCGCCTTGGACGTCAAATTGGTATCCGGCGAATCTGCCCGCACCATCCGAAAAACGATCCGGAACCCGGATGCGCTTGAAGCCTACTATCGCGGGTGGCAGACCCTTTTCGGAACCAGCAACGCCGATATTTTCGAGTCCCAGCAGCACTTCGAAGAAACCATACGGCTGGAGCCCGAATCTCCGCTGGGTTATGCGCTGGCAGCGTGGACCCATTTCTGGGCCGTCTTCCGCGGGCTGGCCCCAGATACCCAACTGGCGCTGGAACACGCCACGGATCTGGCACGCAAGGCCGTCGCAATGGAAGATATCACCGGACTGCCTCATCTGATGATGGGACTGATTCATCTCCACAAAAATGAGCACGACAAAGCGCTGGCCGAAGCCGAACAGGCCGTTCTCTCCCGTCCAAGCTGTGATCTTTCTTATGCCGCCAAGGGATTTATCCTTAACTATTTGGGCCGGACCACCGAGGCCATCGAGCTGGCCAATTATGCCATCCGCCTTGCCCCGGTGCATTCACCGCCGTTTTATCAGGTCGTCCTGGCCGGCGCCTTGTATAGCAGCGGAAAGTTTGAAGAGGCGGCAGCAGTTGCCGAAGAAGCCCTGCGCAAGGACAGGCAATATCTCGATGCGCTAGTGATCCTGGCCGTTGCCAAGGTGGCCTTGAACCAGATGGATCACGCCGCCCAGATCGCCAACCGGATCCGCCTGGCGAGGCCGGATTTCACCCTCGAAAAATTTGCCCAATCCCAGCCCTACCGGAATCCCGACACCCTGGAACAGCTTCTGACCACCCTTCGCAAGGCCGGGCTGCGGTAGGCAACTTTCCTCAAAGCACCGCCATTTTCGGGTTTTTTATTGTGACATCCAAAATTGAAATCTCCCCAAAATATGCTATAATAAAACCTTCGGGCGAATTTTTGGCGGTTCGATCATGACGTTGCGGCCGGTAAAGGGATAAGTGCTGTTATGACCGTTTCAGGAGAAAAAATTCAAGCTACCAGCGATATACCGGATAAAATCCTTCAAACTGTGTCGGCCTTTCCCAGCATGCCCAAAGCCGCCATCGAGCTCAGGTCCCTTCTCGGCAAAGAGGATGCATCGATCGATGACATCGAAAAAATTTTGCGTCACGACCCGGGACTGGCTGCAAATGTATTGCGATTGGCGAATTCTGCCTTTTTTGGCATGCCCTCTAAGGTCACCTCGTTAAAACAGGCCGTTGTGTTATTGGGCATCCAACGGTTTACCAAAATTGCCTTTGGCGCCTGTATGAATAAATCCATGGGTGCTGCCGTTGCAGGCTACGGGTTATCTCCCGGGACGCTTTGGCTGCATTCCATTGCGGTCGCAACCACCGCCGAGGCGCTGGCAAAAAACAGGAAATTTGCCGAATCCAATGATTTTTTCACACCGGCGCTGCTTCATGACCTGGGGAAATTGGTCCTGGGAAAATTCGTCAAAGCAGAGCAGTCTAAAATAGACAGCATGGTGGCCGATGGCGTGCCGGTTGTTATCGCCGAAAAAGAGGTTCTTAAAACGGACCATGCTGAAATAGGCGCCTTTATCCTGGCCAAATGGTCATTTCCGGATGATCTCATCAGTGCGGTCTGGTGGCACCACTACCCGGACAGTTCCGAAAAATCCAATCCGCACGCGGACATTGTCTATCTGGCTAACCTGATGTGTCATTCGGGAGATGACAGCATGCCGG
>JAFDCJ010000176.1 GCA_019312835.1 Deltaproteobacteria bacterium | reverse complement strand
TGGCCACGACCCTGGTCAAATGTATCACGGCGGCCTTTGCGGCTGAATAGACGATGGACGAATAGCCTGCGAGAATCCCGGCAACACTGCCGGTGTTGATGATACTGCCGGAGCCCTGGGCACACATGATGGGAGCTGCGTGTTTCATGCCGAGAAATACGCCGCCGAGCATCACCGACATTGCATATTCGTAATCCTCGAGTCGAATCGATGCGATGCCATCGTGGGGCGCCGGTACACCGGCGTTATTAAAAAGACAATCGAGTTTTCCAAAGCGATCAACGGTGTAGTCGATCATCCTCTTCACATCGGCCTCCCGTGAGACATCCGTTTTGAGAAACTCGACGTTGTCGCCAAACCTATCAGCCAGTTGATGACCTTCGTTCTCCCGGCGAGCGGCGATCAGCACAGAAGCACCTTCTTCAGTGAAGATTTCCACGGTTCGTCGCCCGATGCCACTTGTTCCGCCAGTGATAATGGCCACCTTGCCTTCCAATTGTCCACGCATACCTGCCTCCTTGGTAATTGATTTACCTGGCCTTCTATCTAAATTGTGGGATAGCCAGTGGTTATGTTTGATTTAGGGTTCATCAAGTTACAATCAACCAAATCCGCAAAATCCACAAAAATTCAGCATTACTCAGGAGATCAATAACCAATTGATAAGGACAAATAAACTATATGTCAAAAAAGAAGATCAACATGAGAAAGGATTAAGGATAAATGGACAGGCTGCCGAAGTACATAAAACGGCAGCTCTTCACGCTGGTATAAAATTCATCAAACTGGGAAAACTGAGGTCGGACCAGGCTAGAATCGCGTCAAATAGCGCATGCGCATAAAAAATGGCTGTATTCAGACCTTAAATGGTCCATTTTAGTATCGAAATTGCCCTTTTATGGAAAACGGCGCCAATGCACCCTTTCTGTGGGTGGCTTTTTCTTAAACCGGCCATTTTGGCATCAAAAATAGCACTCTAAGCCTGAAAACGCAGGCTATTTTTGGCACAATTTCTTAATTGTCAGTTGTTTACTGAGGTCCGACCCCAATTCCCAGGGGTTACGGTGCTTGCACAAACAGTTGCTTTTGATCCTCGAGCCCATAAAGTTTTTCAATCATGAATTCGACGTATTTCACGCATTTGTCCTTCCAGACACCTGATTCCAAAAACTTCTGGTACTCACCGGGCTTGGAAAAGTCCATGCCGATAAGCCCCCGGCAGGTGATATCTCCAAAATTCTGATTGAATTCCTTGACGATGGTTGCCGATAATGTACGTATGGCGTGACGGGCCTGCTTGGCCCGCTCTTTGTCGTTCAACGGACAGCGGTGCCGCAAACCCAGACACAAGGCCGCAGCCGATACCACCCCACAGGGTGCATTCTGATAGCCGCCGATGCCGCCTAAAAATGGAATGCCGGCCCATAAAAAATCTTCATTGCCCAGGTCATATGCCTCCCACATAACTTGCAGGATAGAGGGCCCTCAATGATACCCCCGGAACATTAATTCAATGGCGCGTTGCTTGGCTTCATCTAATGACAGTTTCATCTCCATGCTTTTCTCCTTTGCTGCCAGACAGTCGGATTGGGGAAAACTATTTAGGGCCATTCAGCCTTGCATTAACAATTTTTGAAACTTCTTTGACAGTGATACGGTCGTCCATGTTGTTTGATTTTACTGCATCCGCCAGCATGACGGCGCACGTCGGACAACTGACCGCCAGAATCTCAGCACCGCTGTTCAGGGCCTCGACCGCGCGATCCCTGGCAGGCGATTCCGGTCCGTTTCCGATGATATCGGTAAATATATTTCCGCCACCCCCGCCGCAACACAGGGCATCCTGCATGGATCGGTCCATTTCCCGGATCTCTACACCCGGCATGGCGGCCAGGACTTTTCTGGCGGCTCCGTACTCCCAGTTGTGGCGACCCAGGTAACACGGATCGTGATAGGTCACCCGCACTTTGGAAAGCTTATCTTTAAATGAAAGTTTGCCAAGTTTGCTCGACAGAATCTGGGTGTAATGGAACACCTGGTAAGTTCCACCCAGTGCCGGATATTCATTTTTCAGGGTATTAAATCCGTGGGGAGAAAGCGCGATAATCCTTTTGACCTTCAATTTGTTGAAATGCGCAATATTTTCTTCGGCCAGCATGCGGAAGAGCTCGCTTTCCCCCATGGCATTGGCTTCATTTCCGTCGGACACTTCCCTTTCACCCAGGATACCGATTGAAATCCCCAGGCGAGTTAGCAGTGTCGCTACAGAACGGGCAATTTCCTGCCCCCGGCTGTCGAATGCCCCCACATCACCGGGAAAAAATAAATAATTGTGGTCCGAAAACATGTCAACGTCAGCATCTAAAGCCCAGTTGACTCTCTTCTTCCTGGATATACCATACGGATTTCCGTACTTTTGGAGGCTTGTCAGGCAGTCCCGGACAGCCGGGGGCACTTTTCCGTCACCCACCAGTTTCTCTTTACCGGCCGTAAACGCCAACAGCAATTCATCTTTGATCTTGGGCAACGCACACTGCTCCACACAGTTTCGGCAGGCCGTGCAGGAATACAGTATTTCCTGGAAGCGCCGGGAAGGCTCGAGCCTGTGATCCAGCCAGGCCCGCAAAAGCCACATCCGTCCCCCCGGTGAATAGGTCTCGAATCTGAAGGCTGCATAGGCCGGGCAGTTGAAATCCATGTAGTTCCCCGGCAGTTTGCAATAACCGCACCGGAAACACCTGTGCAGAATTTCGGCGTATTTCATCAGTTAACCTCCCAGTTGCCGGGATTCATGATGCCGTTCGGGTCCAGCATCGACCGCACGCGACGCATCATCTCAAACATGTTGGGGTCCATTTTGCCAATAATCTCCTGCTGAGCCGGGGCCTCCGCCTTCCAGGGAACGCCCCCCATGTCCACCACCCTTTTGTTTGTCGCCTCCAGGGCATGCTGAGCGCGGGCGATATCTTCAGGATCCGCCCGGTTGAAGGCATAAGCGTAAAAAAACATCATACTGTGATTGAGGCCAATGATCCGGCACCCCATGGAGTATGACACCCCCAACTTATCCGCAATATCGAGGCCAAGGGCATAGGCTTCAGGAAACAGTTCCACCGGCATGATCGCTCCCACATATTCGAATCCACCCCCTTTGCGAACATCCGCAAAAAGGGCCAGCTGCCTGGCAGGAACTTCCAGGAATCTTTGCTTCATGGGACCCGGCAGGGGCAGAAATCCGCCGGTTTTATCATCGATATAGTTCTCCACCGCAGCGCGGATAAGATTACGCTTCCAGATCAGCTCATTTTTCGTTTTGGCGCCGTAGTTCACATTGCAATGCAGAAATCCTGCCGCCCAGTCCGGTTTGGGCGTCATCCAGGCGGTAACATCTTCGGCCATCTGGGTGCCGGTTATCCGATAAAGGATGTCCGGCACGAGCGACGCATCCTCGCACACGAACACCCCCACATCATTCAGGGGATAATTGGGATAGAGTTTTATGGCCAGTTTGGTAATCACACCGGTCGTCCCGGCCCATCCCAAAAAGAGCCCCGACAGGTCCGGCAGGGGGGCTCTGGCATTCCAGTAGGAAGAAATTGCGCAGGAACCGATCCTGACGACCTCGCCCGTGGGCAAGACGACTTCCAGTCCGTTGAGCATGTCGGAGTGAAATCCCCCTGCGTGAGACATATGTCCTGATCCATGTATGCAAACGTTGCCGGCAATCGTAGCCGGCGGCGGGGCATCCGGAGCCGAATGCTTCAGATCTGGAAAGTGCTTCTTCAGATGGGCCTGCAGCATACCCTGGGAAGTCCCCGCCTCCACCAGGGCGTAACGGCTCAATTTGTTTATTTCAACAATGCGGTTCATTCTTTTCATGTCTAAAACGATGCCGCCTTTCAGGGGCCTCGAAAGACCCGAGAGTACTAAGCCTGCGCCTAAAGGCACCACCGGCACACGCTGGGCATTGGCGGCCTGCAGGATCTTTTGAACCTCTTCGGTGCTGCCAGGCATGACCACGAAGTCCGGTTCACAAGCCGGCATCGTTCCAGGGTCCATGGAATAAATGTACTTCTCTTCCGGAAAATCGGATACGAATTCAGGTCCTACAATTTCCACAAGAATCTCATAAATCTTACCCATCAATCTATCCTTTCGATGCCTCTCCTTCCAGTGCAACCTGACAAAGATCACTCAGGTGGATCGGGAACAGGCCTTTTCCCGCAGCAGCCTCAGCCAGTGTCACCATGCATACCGGACAGTTAAAGACACAATATGCCGCCCCCGACGCTTTCATATCTTCCAGGTTGCGGTTTTGAACGTCATCGGCTATTTCCTCCCTCTGGTGCGCCCTTAAGACCTGCCCACAGCAAAGCGCATTTTCCCGGTCGTACTGACGCTCAACGTGCTCCGCCCCTATTTTTGAAAAAATTTCATCAACCCAGTGCTGGGTTTCAGGAATCAGGCGGTTGGAACAAGGCCTTTGGTAGGCTACCCTGGCATTCAGGGGTTTTATGGTGTCTTTCAGTAAATCAAGCCGCCCGGAAATGTACTCGAAGACATGAACCGGTTTGAACGGCACGTCGATATTAAAGGCCGGCGCCAGGCGGGCAAAAGTGGCGTAGCATTCATCGTGAAAGCAGATTAGTTCATCCACTCCGCTGTCCCTTAAATAATAATGCCAGATATTATCGATGACCCTTGGCAGCTGATCGCGAATCACTGAATTCCGGGCAAAATGAAGCCACATAATGTTGCAGAAGACATCGCTGCCCACAATGATGGACGGATTTTCATAAAGCGGCCCCCGAATGCTTCCGTTCAACATCGGAAAGTAGCACATATCGATCACCGGTGCCGTCACCTTCATGGGCGTGATGGTACCCTTGGGTTTCATCATCAGAATCTGCTGGCGGGTGATGGGCGCCGGTGCGGGCAGGATGCCTTTTTCTTCCTGGCGTTCGACAATCACATAAAAGGGGTGATTGCCGTTGGGGCAGTATTCTTCGCAGGCATAGCAGGTGGCGCACTCGCGCAGAACCCTCGAGCCCTTGCCGTTGTTGATGTTGGCTTTTTCGCGCTTGGCCTCCTCCAGTTCAAATTTCATGTACTGACACCTCATCAAACAATCACAGGTATCGCAGGACTCACAGATGGCGGGGTCAAAGTTTAAATCATACACGCTGTTCTCCTCCAGAATTTGGATTCATCCCAAACACAATAGTGAACCGGAATCTTCAAAAAACAGATATAACTCCGCTCCGCTTCTTTTAGCAACAGGGAATATGAATTTTACCTGTTTTTCCATGCAAAGGTCGCGTCAACGCTACTTGGTCAATTATGGGCGGGTGGCTTGATTGAAGCAAGGTTGGAAGAAAAAAACCACCGAAGGGCGGGATGTCCGGGAAAGCAGTCTTTCACGCCGGCATAAAAAAACCGTCAGGAGTTTCCTGACGGCTATATGATCTAATTGGCGTCCCCAAAGAGACTCCTGCTATACCCGTGTTGTTATATCAAGGTCATAATGAATTGTAAATACTATGAATTCTATCCAACCAAGCGCCACCGGTCGCCGTCAATTGTGCTGAAATCAGCCCTATAATGTCATAAATAGAGAACAGACGAATCGGTAGGCGGTCGTTTGATAATGGCCCATTCTTCGACAACCATTACCCCAACCAAACAATATAATTTCTGATTGCTAAAATAATGAATTTGGAAAAACTCACAGTTATTGGTGAGGGGAACGGAAGTGTACAAAATGATTCCGCTAATTTCTCAATATCCGCTAATGTTTTGCTTGATTATCTTATTAGTTCATACAAGGATGATCT
>JAFDCJ010000175.1 GCA_019312835.1 Deltaproteobacteria bacterium | reverse complement strand
TCCATCTTGGAGATTCAGGGCCCTTCGGGAAAACGGCTTCCCATTGCAGACTTTTTGCGGGGCTATCCGCTACCGGCCGGAACCCTCTTGAAATAGATTTTACCCTAAAAATGGTCGATGCCAGAAACACAGCGCTAAAGGTGTTAATTACCCTGGATCGGGAACGCCAAACCCTTGATGGCATCCTAGACGACATCACCCCCCGTATCGACAGTCTGGCAAGGCGGGATCGAGCCCTCTTTAATGCTTTGATATACGGTGTTTTGCGATGGCGCGGCCGACTGGACTATATCATTTCTCATTTTTCGAATACCCCTCTAAAAAAAATTGAACCTGGCGTTTTAAACATCCTGCGCCTGGGGCTGTTTCAGATCATCTATCTGGATCGCATACCGGATTCTGCGACGGTCAATACCTCGGTCGAACTCACCCGGCAGATCGGTGCTTCCCGCGCAGCCGGTTTTGTCAATGCGCTGCTGCGCAAAGCCGCCGCAAATTTCGACAGCGTTGTCTTTCCAACGCTGAAAAGGGATCCGGTGGCGTTTTTTTCGAATGCCCATTCATTGCCCGAGTGGCTTGCTCGACGCTGGCAGCTTCGTTATGACTCCGAAACCCTGACGGCTCTGTGCGGCACGATGAACACCATTCCACCGATTACCATCCGGACCAACACCCTTAAAGCCACACGTCGAGAGCTGATGCGATCCCTTCAAGACGATATTGAACACATCTCGCCCGCACCCAATGCCCCCGACGGGATCACAATGAACAAACTGAAACGGTCGATACCGGATTTACCTGCATTTAAAAATGGCTGGTTTCAGGTTCAGGACGAAGCCGCCCAGCTGGTGTCTCTGCTGCTAAATCCGCAGCCGGAAGAATCGGTGTTGGATGCCTGCGCCGGGCTAGGCGGTAAAACCGCTCATCTGGCTCAATTGATGCAAAATAAAGGCAATATTGCCGCCATAGACAAAGATCGGAAGAAACTTCAACAGCTTGATGCGGAGATGCAGCGACTGGGCATATCAATCGTACGTGCAACCTGCCATGATCTGAATTTACCTCTGGACACAAAACAGCAGGGTGGCTTTGACCGCATTCTGCTGGATGCCCCCTGCTCCGGCTTGGGTGTGCTGCGCCGCAATCCGGACATTAAATGGAAATCAAGCGAGGCGGGTCTCAAGCGTCATGCCGCCGTGCAGAAACGATTTCTCGAAAATCTGGCCCCGCTGGTTAAACCCAACGGCATTCTGGTTTACGCGGTCTGCAGTATTGAACCTGAAGAAAACGAAGACGTGATTGCAACCTTTTTGAAAAAACACTCGGAATTTGTTATAGATAATAGTCTGGGCAAGCTACCCGAAACCTTACATTCACTGGTTGAGCCCGAAACCGGGTTTAAAACCCTTCCGCTTCTCAACCACATGGATGGCTTTTATTTCGTGCGTCTGAAAAGAATAAAGTGATTGCAAAAATTGCCAAAATAGGCGGTGTGGCGTTTGCATTTGTGGTGGTGGTCGGAATCAGTGCCTATCTCACCCTTACGCTGATCATCAAAAGCGAAGATACCGTTATTGTTCCGGACCTTGAGGGCAAAGATGTCGTGTATGCGCTTGAACTGCTGACCGAGTTGGAGCTCAACACCAAGGTAAAAGGATCGGAATACACAACCGATATTCCCAAAAATCATGTGGTTTTTCAGGAACCGCAGCCGGGCTCGGAAATCAAAAAAGGCCGCGATGTTAAAATTATCATATCCAAAGGCCCCAAAACCATATCCATGCCCAACTTGATTGCACTTTCGATTCAGCAAGCCAATATCATTCTGGAAGAAAACGACATGTGCCAGGGTGAGCTGTCCCGCACTTACCATACGGAATTAGAAAAAGATGGCATCATCGCACAGGTTCCCGCTGCGGACGCCGTTATCACCAGGGGCGCATGCATCGATCTTCTGGTAAGCAAGGGAGCGCGGCCCGGCGCATTCAAAATGCCCGATCTTGCCGGCTTAACCCTTGAGGATGCATTGCAATCAATTGAAAAGGTCAATCTGACCATTGGTAAACTGAAATCCGCCTATCAGAAAAACAAGCCCCGTAATATCATTGTGGAACAGGAACCCGTTTCCGGCCAGCGGGTGATCATCGGCAGCCCGGTTAGCATGCTGATAAATCGTGAACCTCAGAAAGAAAGATCGGGGCAATTGTACGGACAGACTGCCGGCAGTATTTTCAGTTATCGGCTGGATAACGGATTTTTAAATCGCCGCATCCGCGTCAGTCTCAACAGCGCCGGGTTTACAAATGACCTCTTTGATGATTTTGTTAAAGCCGGTGAGGAAATCTGGCTCCTGATACCGCGGGATAAAGAGGCCACTTTGTTTTTATATGAGAATGATCGCCTAGTAAAGACTCAGTCTTATGATGCGTACTGAGATGAGGTTTCAGGTGTCAGGCAAATAGCTCGTAGCTCATAGGCTTGAAATTTGGAAAGCTTGGATGCTCAAAAACTACTGGGCTTTGCGGAATCCTGGCCTCCCGGCTTTATAACCTTCTGGCCCAATTACGGTTAACTCGCAACGGACCACGGACAACAGACAACGGACCTTTTTGGAGAAAATTATGAAATTGATTGCCCCCTCGATACTTTCTGCCGATTTTTCAAAGCTTGGAAACGAAATCAAGGCCGTCGAAGCTGCCGGTGCGGACTGGATTCATGCCGACGTTATGGACGGTCATTTTGTACCCAACATTACCATCGGACCCCTGATCGTCGAAGCGGTGAAGCGTGTTACAG
>JAFDCJ010000174.1 GCA_019312835.1 Deltaproteobacteria bacterium | reverse complement strand
GCCGGGACCACCGAGGAAGGACTCGGGTGGATGCAACCCTACAGGTAGACGAAACTTTGGCCGACAGGAAAGTATTCCGCAGTTCACCTAAAGCCCAGGAGTCAATTGGTTGCGGAGTACTGGAGTGATGGAGTATTGGAGTATTGTAAAAAGATAACCGATGTTCAGCCATCACTCCAGCACTCCATTGCTCCAATACTCCAGCATAATTCTTAAATTACAATCTAATGATGTACCAACTTTACCTAGGTAATAATTTATTAAACGATCGACAAGGAGCGAAACCATGAAAATAGGATTTATCGGTATCGGAATCATGGGCGCCCCCATGGCCGGGCATTTATTGGACGCGGGCCATGAGGTAGCGGTTAACGACATCAACCCAATCCCTCAGGGGCTTTTGGACAAAGGCGCCCAGGTGGTTGCATCGGCCAAAGAAGCGGCTGAAAAGGGCGAGGTCATCATCATCATGGTGCCGGACACGCCGGATGTCGAGAAGGTGCTGTTCGGGGAAAACGGGGTCGCCGAGGGGCTGAGCGCCGGTAAAATCGTCATCGACATGAGCTCCATATCCCCGGTGGAGACCAAGCAGTTCGCCGCCAGGATCAACGAGCTGGGCTGCAAGTATCTGGATGCGCCGGTATCCGGCGGTGAGGTCGGGGCCAAGGCCGGCACCCTGACGATCATGGTCGGCGGTGATCAGGAAACATTTGACAAAGCGCTGCCCCTGTTCGAGCTGATGGGCCAGAACATCACCCTGGTGGGCGGCAACGGCGACGGGCAGACCTGCAAGGTGGCCAACCAGATTATCGTGGGGTTGACCATCGAGGCAGTGGGCGAGGCCCTGCTGTTCGCCTCCAAGGCGGGGGCCAATCCGGCCAAGGTCCGCGAGGCCCTGATGGGCGGTTTCGCATCGTCGAAAATCCTGGAGATTCACGGCGAACGGATGATCAAGCGCACCTTCGATCCCGGCTTCAGGATCGAGCTGCACCAGAAAGACCTGAACCTGGCGCTGTCCAATGCCCGCAAGCTGCAAATGGCGCTGCCCAACACCGCCACCGCCCAGGAATTGTTCAACAGCGTCGCCGCCCAGGGCGACCAGGGCCTGGATCACTCCGCCATGGTCCTGGCGCTGGAAAAGCTGGCCGAGTTTAAAGTTGGCCAGTGAGCTGCTTTAAAAAATGGAAACATCCAAACCTTGCTAGAAAAAGGCCGCAACCGGAAGATACGAATCCGGCGGCGGCCTTTTATGTGGATCCATTTTTAAAATGCCGTGCCGATGCTGAAATGCAGGACATAGGAATCCTCGCCACGCTCGGCGTCGCGGTCGGGATTGTAGGCGAAGTCCACCCGGGCCGGACCGACGGGCAGCAGGTAATGCAAACCGCAGCCGACACCGGGTCGAAATTCTTTGAAAAAATCATCGAGGGTATCGGAGATGACATCCGAACGGCTGTCGTAAGGTTCCAGGCCCCGTTCAATCCGGGATCGATTGGGCGCAACATTGCCGTAGTCGACAAAAACCGAACCGATCAGGTTGCCGATCAAGCGATGGCGCAATTCCAGGTTAAACACGTTGAAGCCATAACCGCCGATGGGTTCTCCGGCAGGATCTTTGGGACCTAGCTGGGATTCCTCGAAACTGCGCACGGTGTTTTCACCGCCGTTGAAGAATTTTTCCGACAACGGCAGGGCAGCCTCGTCGCGGCCGGGTATGATAAGACCGGTCGCGTATCGCGCCCCCAGGACGGTTCCGCGCGCCAGGCTGATGAATAGGCGTGCACCCCCCGTCAGACGGGTCAGGTTGAGGTCGCTGCCCAGGAATTCGTCCGCATGTTCGGCCGCGCCGAATATTCGCTGGCCGCCGGTGGGGAAAAACAGATCATTGCGGGTATCATAGGTAAGCTGTCCCTTGACGCTGGCGTAGTTGAAGCTGCCTTCGGACTGTTCGGCAAACACCTCGACATCCGAAATATCGGTGGTCCGGAACATGTACCCCAGGGTCGACAGAAGGTTGGCCGACAGGTTCTTGCTCACACTGAACGCCGCCCCGAGGTCCTCGCGGGTAAACGAGGGCTCCTCACGGTAATTGTAAAAGCCGGTCAAATCGGCCTTGATGTCGGTGCCGAGAAAAAACGGATCCGTCAGACCGCCGGTCAGGCTGCGGGCTTTGAAAGACCCGGTGGCCTGGGTTCTGAAAATACGTCCCGTCCCGAAAAGGTTTTTCTCCTGAAACCCCACCCGCAGTCGCAATTCTTCATACGATCCCCAGCCCGGTTCAAAAAATACCTCTTTGGCGCGGGTCTCTTCGACGGTAACCACCAGTACCCGTTTGGCGGGGTCAGCGGTTTTTTCAAGCTCAAAATCAACCTTGGCGAAAATCCCCGTTCGGTAGAGGTCCCGGAAACTTGCCTTCTGCAGGGCCAGATCGTAGCGGTCGCCGGGTTCAAGCCGTATGCGGCGGCGAATAAAGCTGGCGCGGGTTCGTTCGTTGCCCCGGACATCAACGGCTGCTATCGAAACTCGGGGCCCGCTGCTTAAAGTTACCACCAGCACGACCTGTCCCTTTTGGTCGCCGGCGAGATCCTTGATGTCGACGACGGCATCAGGATATCCGAAATTGCCGCAAACTTCCAGGATGCGGGTTTGCAGCAGCAGTTTCTGGCGTCTGAAATACGGTTGGCCGACCAGCTCCCGGCGGATTTTCTCCAGGTCTGCCTGCGACCCTTCGACGGCGTCCCCGCGGATTTCAATTCGATCAATGGTATAGGGCACTCCCTCCTGAATGCGGATGGTCAGATCGACCTGAGTGCGGTCCTCCGAAAACACCATTTCGGGTTCGCTGACCGCAGCATCCAGATAGCCCCGGGTCGCGTAGTAGCGACGAATCTCGCCGACCGCGGCCGATACCCTGGCGCGGACGAATACCAGCTCATCCGAACCAAAGAGACCGTTGCGTTCACTTTGAAAGTATGTTTTGATCTGTTCAGCATCCAGCGCCTGATTGCCGATCGGGATAATATCCTGGATGATCACGCGGGGGCCCTCTGAAATCAGAAACGATATTTGCGACCCCGCTTCTTTTTCCTCAATCTGATAATCGACAACGGCAAACGCGTAACCGGCTTGACGATAGGCCTGCTGCATTTGAAAAGCGGCATCGTCGATGTCTGCCATCCGGTACCCTTTCTGCTCAAAGGCCTCGAGCTCGGCGGCCGCTTCCCTGCGAAGATCGGCTTCACTCATGGCCGCATTACCCTGAAAAACCATTT
>JAFDCJ010000173.1 GCA_019312835.1 Deltaproteobacteria bacterium | reverse complement strand
CCGGCTGACAGCCACGCCGGCACCTGACTATCGGTTATGAGAGATAACAGAAAAAATAAGATGCGGGAGCTGCAAGCGACCCTTGGCAAAATAGAAGTCGCCCTCGGCACGATTTCCGACGCCATTGTCTGGACGGATCAATTAGGGCAGATCCAGTGGTGCAACAAGCCCTTTGATGATCTGGTCGGCAACCCCCACATCCTTAACCTGGGCAAATCTCTGGTTGAACGGTTGCCCTTGCATGAGCATGGCACGCGCCTGCCCGATCAGGGGCATCCGGTCAATTTGATACTGCAAGGCAAGAAAAATATCGAAGGCTACTACGAGTTCGTCGGCGGCGCAAAAAAGGCTTATCTGGAGTTTCTGGGGAGATACCAGGAAATGCCGGGCTCCGGCGAATCCGCCGTCGTCGTCCTACGGGATATCACCGAAGAAAAGAATCTGGAACAGATCAAACTCCAGAGCGCGGCCCTGAATCGGGCCGCCAACGCGATCGCCATTACCGATAATCAGGGGGCGGTGATATGGGTGAATCAATCATTCACGGAGCTTACCGGGTACTCGCTGGAAGACGTATACAGCCGGAAACTCAACATCCTTAAGTCCGGTCAGCACGATCAATCTTTTTACCGCAATTTATGGGATACCATTCTGGCCGGAGAGGTCTGGGAGGGGGAAACCGTCAATCGCAAAAAAGACAAGAGCCTGTACGTCGAGCAGCAGACCATCACGCCGGTGATGGATGGAAACGGCAAGATTTCGCATTTCATCGCCATCAAACAGGATATCAGCCAGCGTAAGAAAACCGAGGAGGAACTCGAAGTCTACCGCACCAGGCTGGAGAAAATGGTTGCTGAAAAAACCCGCGAACTGGAAGCCGCGCAGCTGGAGCTGGTGAACCGGGCCATGGAAGCCGGCATGTCACAGATGGCCGCCATCGGGCTGCACAATATCGGAAATGCGATTACGCCGCTAAACGTGCTGACGGATAAGATGAAGTCCAGGGAGCTGGAAACCATGTCGCGCCTGCTGCATAAATGTCATGACGACCTTAAAGGCCACGCCGACGATCTCGGTGAATATGTCAGCGCTGGGCAGCGCGGACGGCAGGTTTTTGACTACATGGGTGAGTTGATCGATTCTCTGCGTGCGTATGATAAGAAACAATTCGACATGTTTGAGAAAATGGAGACAGCACTTGCTTACATATCCCAGATCCTCACCCTCCACCAATTTTATGCCAGTGGCAGTCAGGAAATCAAAGAGCTGGTCGACCTGAACAACATGCTCGAGGATGCGATCAGCCTTCAAATGGGAGCGCTTGAAAAGCGGCAGATTAATATCAAACGCAGTTTGGCAGAGCCATTGCCTAAATTGCTCATCGATAAGAACAGACTCATGCAGGTTATTGTAAACCTCATTAAAAACAGCTGCGAAGCGATTGAGTCGCACCAATCCGCTCCGCAAGACAAGGTCATTGAGATCAAGACCTTTACCCAGAACCATCAAATAGGATTTGAAATCGTTGACAGCGGCATCGGGGTCAATCCGGCGGAAATCGACACTATTTTTAAGCTTGGAAAATCCAAAAAGGGGTCTACCGGCTTTGGGCTTTACTACTGCAAAATGTTTGTCGAGAAATGCAACGGAAAACTGATTTTTTTCAGCCGGGGGCTCGGAAAAGGAGCTTCTGTCAGGGTGGCCTTTGATGAAAGCGGAGGACATCATGAATGATAACAATCTTCGAATTATCGTCATAGACGATGACCCGGGGGTTCGCGATGCCTTTAAGGAAATTCTGACCCAGCCGCCGTCATCGGGCATTGCCGAAAAGGGAGCAGCCCTCTTCGGAGAGGAAATGCCGGGGCTTACTTCCTGCGCCCCCCAAACCTACGAACTCACCTTGACGGAAAACGGCGAGCTGGGCGTTGATGCCGTGCGGCGTGCGCTGGAACGGCACCAGCCCTTTTCGGTCGCCTTCATCGACATGAACATGCCGGGAATTGATGGCGCCGAGACGGCAAGACGGATATGGGTGCTGGACCCAAACATAAAGATCGTCATTGTTACCGCCTTCAGCGAGTATCGACCCTGTGACATTATCCATATCGCCCAGCGCGACGATATTTTTTATCTGCGCAAACCGTTTAACTCAGAAGAAATCAGGCAGTTTGCCAACGCTCTGACCCATGCCTGGGATACCGAGCGTCAAAGGGAGATTCTGGCGCAAAAGCTCGAAGCGGTTAATGCTGAGCTTGAGGATGTGAACCAGAACCTGCAGCAGAAGGTCAATGAGCAAACGGCCTTGCTGATCCAGTCTGAAAAAATGTCTTCCCTGGGCGTCTTGGCCGCCGGTGTGGCCCATGAGATCAACAACCCCATATCCTTTATCCATGGAAATCTTGACACGATCCGCAAATACAGCGCTTCGGTTACCAAATTGCTTCAAAAATATCGATCGCTGGAAGAAGCCGCTTCACGCCGGGGCGGCGATGAAATTCAGGCCCTGATCGCGGAGATCAATGAATTTAAAGCCGGGCATAAAATTGATTTTATCCTGGAGGATATCGTCAGCCTGGCGGATGAATCCCTGGACGGAACGCGACGTGTCCGGGATATTGTAAGGGAGTTGAGAGGATTTTCTCACGCCGATGATACAACGCCGCAGCCCGCGGACCTGAACGAAATCATAGAAAAGACCTTGACCATGATCGGCCGCGAGCTCAGTCCGAAAACAGAAATTATCAGGGACTACGGCGAATTGCTGCCGGTGAGATGCTATCCGCAAAAGCTCGCTCAGGTGTTTTTGAACGTGTTGATAAATGCCGCCCAGGCTGTCGGAGAAAAGGGGACCATTTACATTGCTACCCGTGGTGTGATGACGGCGAGCAACGCGGACCCCTCAAAGGTAGAAATATGCATCACCGATACCGGTCAGGGAATTCCGGCTGACGAGATGACGAAAGTATTCGATCCTTTTTTCACCACCAAACCGGTGGGCGCGGGAACCGGTCTGGGGTTGAGCATCTCTTACGACATTGTCAAATCTCACGGCGGCGAGATGTTGATTGACAGTAGTGAAAATAAAGGTACCACCGTTCGCATCATTGTGCCTGTGGGTGGAGGGGGGGGGTGAGGTTCCATCCTGAACGGAAGTATTGACGGGCCGCAACCACCCCTCAACCCAAAACGACTTAGTGTGGATAAAACATCAATCTTGAAAACCATGGATGCGAAACTCTATCAACGACTCGAACAGCGTATCGGCCCCGACCATCTGCGCAAAAGGGTTGGCCGGCAGGTGGAGTTGGCGGCCAAGTTTTATGCCCGGGGCGGTTATGCCTCCTTTCACCTGGAAAATGTTGAACTGCTGCCGGTCATTTTAAAATTTCTGTTGAAAATGCTTCTGCTCTACAAGCGCGGTTTGCAGAATGCGTTGGATTACAGGGTTGAGCATATGCAGGTCGCAATTGAAAACCTGCCGAAAGCGTTTCACGGGTTTCGTCTGTTGCAGCTGAGCGATATCCACGCCGACGGCATTGCGGACGGGGGCCAAAAACTGATTGCCATCCTGGAGCAGATCAAAACCGATCTGTGTGTGTTAACCGGAGATTTCAGGTTTTTAACCCAGGACGATTATGGGCCGGCGCTGAGGCAAACTGCCGCACTTGTTGGGGCAATACATGCGCCCCACGGGGTTTTCGGAATCCTGGGCAATCACGATTTTATCGAATTTGTCCCCGCCCTCGAGGGGGCCGGTGTGAACATGCTTTTAAATGAAGCGGTCCCTATCCGCAAAGATGGGGCTGAAATTTGGCTGGCGGGCATCGATGATGCCCATTTGTACGATTGCCATGATTTGGCCAAAACACTGGCGACGGCGCCTGGCAGGAGCACAAAAATACTGCTTTCTCACACGCCGGAGACCTATGCCGAGGCCGCTGCAGCGGGCATTGATTACATCCTTTGCGGGCACACCCACGGGGGGCAGATCTGTCTTCCGGGAGGCTTTCCGCTGATCACCAATGCCAGGTGTCCCCGGCGGTTTTGTGCGGGGCCATGGCATTTTAACGGTATGCATGGTTATACTTCTAAGGCTACCGGTGCCTCCTGCTTGCCGGTCCGATTCTTTTGCCCACCCGAGGTGACGATCCATGAACTGCTCTGTGAAGGCTAATACAAAGGGGAGCGTCGGTAAGCGCCCCGAACCGTGAAAGGTCCGGCATGATGGCAATCACGAAATTCGAGGGACAAAAGGCCTTATATACAATGACGACGCATGATAGAAGAATACTGATAATCGATGACGACCCCGGGGTCCGGGAAGCCTACGATCAGATCCTATCGGCCGAGCCGGTGTCAGACATTATGTCCAGAGGTATAGAACTTTTTGCCGGGCAAGATTTCAATATCCCGGCCAGGCCTGACGGGCAATATGATATCACGTTGACCGACTGCGGAGAAGCCGGCGTGGCGGCCGTTAAAGAATCCGTCGGCTCCCGGAGACCTTTTGCGGCGGCCTTTGTCGACATGATGATGCCGGGCATCGACGGCGCCGAGACGGCCAGGCAGATCTGGCAGATTGATGCCGATATCAAAATCGTCATCGTCACGGCCTACAGTGACTACACACCCGATGACATCGTTAACCTTGTCGGCAGGGAAGATCTTTTTTACCTGCGCAAACCCTTCAATCCGGCGGAGATCCGACAATTTGCCAGGGCACTGACCAACCAGTGGGAACTCGAGCGCGAAAAAGAGGTCCTAGCCGCCAAGCTTGCCCGGGCGCGTGAACAGGAGATCACCACCGCCGCCAGAATTCAGCAAACCCTATTGCTGGGGCGACCGCCGCAGGATTTCAGCGGGATTGAAATACACCATAAAACGATCCCTTCGCAAAAAGTTGACGGCGACTTTATCGATTTCATCCGACTCGATGACACCACTCTGGATATCATCGTCGGCGACGTCATGGGCAAAGGGGTGCCGGCCGCGCTGATGGGAGCGGCGCTCAAAAGTCAGCTGCTGCGTGCCTTAAACGATCTCATGCGGGCTGAAGGCTCCGCCAAAAACCCGAAGCCGGAAGATATTGTTTCCGCCGTTCAGGCCGACATGATACAGCAGTTTGAAGATCTCGAAACCTTTGTGACCCTCTGTTATGCGCGCTTTGATATGGCGCAGCAAATGATCCGGTTCGTTGATTGCGGCCACATGCGCACCATCCACCTGGATAAAAACAGCGGTGCCTATCGGCTGCTGGAGGGTGTCAACATGCCGCTGGGATTTCCGGAAAAAGGGGCCTTCACCCAGATATCCGTGCCGTTCAATCCCGGTGATGTCTTTATTTTCTATTCCGACGGGCTGACGGAAGCCAGGAACAGGCAGGCTGAGATGTACGGCGAGCAGCGTCTGGCGGATTTCGTGCAGCAACATGCGGAGAGCAATCCCCGGGAGCTGATTCAAAACATCTGGCAGGATGTGGTTGATT
>JAFDCJ010000172.1 GCA_019312835.1 Deltaproteobacteria bacterium | reverse complement strand
GCCCAGGCGTTCGATAATGCTGTCGATGACCTGGTCGATCCCCATGACCTTGCTGACCATTGATTTGAGTTCCGGAAAGAGGGCATGGTCGGTGTTGGCTTTGTAGAACACCTGGCGGCCGTTTTTTTCGGATTTCAGCAGGTTGGTTTTTTTCAGCTGATTCAGTTCCTCCCTCACGGCATTGGTCGATACATTAAACTCCTTGGCCAGCTCCCTTAAATACGACCGTGCCTCGGGATTAAAAAATAAGCGCATCAGCAGCTTCACCCGTGTTTTTGACGCTATCAATCCTGCCAGAAGATTTTCCAAGGCAAACCCTTTATTGAGTAGTTTTATTACTCATAATACAAAACTCGGACTTATTTGTCAAATTATTGTGTTAAAGGCAAGGCGAGAAAGGGCAGGGTAATCCCAAAAAGCGGTTTGCACTGGATTAAAAATAATAATTGAACCAAATATACGCATTGTTCGGACTGCGGCTGTGAATGTTGGTGCCCGGGATGATAAAACCGCCGAATTCGGAGCCGGGGTTGCCGTTATCGCCGTAAAAAATATTGGCACCGACTTTCATCTCCAGATTCTGAGTCACATTCCATACCGCCCGGGGCTGCAGTATTCCGGAGGGATCCTGCATGTTGTTGATGCCGGTAAAAAAGATTTTTAGCAGCGGATGCAGTTCCAGCTGGATTTCAGTGCTCATGTAGTGTTTCCCGAGTACAAATAATTCGCCCCGGGCCAAACGATTGGTAATATCGGGATTGGATAACGCGCCCGGATAATCACTTTCCCCCAGACCGTTGTAATAGTATTCCAGAAGGCCATACCAGTTTTTTCCCCACCAGTTCCAGGAGTAATCCATGTTGGCGACGCCTGAAAGGTAGTTCCGGGTGTTGTGGCCTTCGCCGTCGGCAAGAAAAGTGGCGGTGGCGTCGAGGCGCCAGGCGGCTCCGCCCCATATGCCGGAGCTGCCGATGCCCACCACATAATCATCATAGTGGCGGGTCGCCATAATATCGAATCCGGTGGTTCCGGCCGGAAAATGAAACAGGCCGGCCAATGAATTTCGGTCGGCCTCGACATTATTCGTATCCGGGTCCCGCCTGACCACATATAAAATCTGTAAATCGGCCGAACGGGGTAAGGTAAGCTGCGCCAGCACCATATCATCGCCGACCTTATAATCGCGTTGAATGTCGCCCGGCGCAAAGGGATTAAACAGATCCATGGGGTTGAAAATCAGGCCGTTTCCCCAGGTAATGGCCTGGCGGCCGATTCGGACAGACCCCCATCCGGCCTTGAATGTAAAATTCAAGCGGTCCAGGCGCTGAAGCACAAGATAGCTGTCTTTATCTTTGAGGGTATGGGTTAAATCCATAAAACGGCGGTCATCCTTAAGCGGTGCACCCAGAAAAATCGTGCCGCCTTCAAAGTCAGGAAATATTTTTTTTAAATCCTCTCTTTTTTCGCGCGCCCTGCCGGCCACCAGGATGGCTTCATACTGGGTTTCGAGATGACCCCAATCTTCCAGAAAGGTGTCGTTGTTGATCCTCAAATCGGTATCCAGGTTCAAATAGGTCCCGGTGCCGACAGGTTCGAAGATGGTGTTGTCCCGGGCAAAGGTGGCCGAGCCAATCGCTTTTAAGCGACCGCCCCAGTGCATATCAATCTGATTCAGCCAGGATTCTGGAGAAGAAGTCTGATCATCTGAAGCCGGCTTTTCAGCAGGGTAGGTGTTGCTATAGACGCTGTCGAATCCAACAATTACGAAAAAAATTATATAGATGGAGACAACAGGTGTTATCAAACGGGATGGTTTCATATATTCACATGCCTGTCGCGGCAAGATGCTAATCCCATATTGTTGCAATGCAATGTCGGAGTGGCTTCCAGCCACGATGAGCCGGCGCGACCTGCTATTTAGGATCGAGTCGTTCTGCCAACCAAAATATTTGCGGCGGTGCTGACGGGCAGGCAATCAAAATAATCATTTGGTCTGATCATCCACCAGGTGGCCATCTTTTAATTTTATCAAGCGACGTGCGTATTCCATGACCATGCGGTCATGGGTGGAAAAAATAAAGGTAATCCGTTTCTCGGCATTCATCTGCTTCATCATTTCCAGCAATCCCTGACCGGTTTTTGAATCCAGGTTGGCGGTGGGTTCATCCGCCAGTACGATCGCCGGATCGGAGACAATCGCCCGGGCTACGGCGACGCGCTGTTGCTGGCCGCCTGAGAGTTCCGCGGGTCGGCGATGATACTTTCCTTCGAGTCCAACTTCATCGAGGATGGCCCTGGACTTTGCGCGGCGCTCCCGGGGCGGCAGCCCCTGCAGCAGCATGACATATTCAACGTTTTCGATGGCCGACAGCACCGGGATGAGGTTGTAGGCCTGAAAGACAAATCCGATTTTATGAAGCCTCAGATTGGCCAGCTGGGATTGTGACATGGTTTCAAAAGCCTGGCCGGCGACCATTATATTGCCCGAATCCAGCCGGTCCAGACCGCCGACCAGATTCAAAAGGGTGGTTTTTCCAGATCCGGAGGGTCCGGCCACAGCCAGGAATTCCCCTCGTTCAATTTGCAGGCTGACATCCTTCAAGGCTTGAACCGTAACCCGGCCCTGCTGATAGCTTTTGGTCACCCTGGCACAGTCCACGATATACATTTCTGCCTCCAGATATATAAATTTTATGTAAAAATTTAATAATTTTTAACTTTAGTCACCTTAGATCAATTTAGTTCATTTTAGGCACTTTCTATTTAGGTATGCCGCAATGCTTCCACCGGCGTAAACCGGGAAGCTTTTATGGCCGGATAGAGACTCACCAGGAGACCCAGGAATAACACGGTTGAATTCGCAACGAGCACATCTTTGAACGCAACCGCCGGATAGATGATGCGCGACATGCCGGCATATTCAGCGCCGGCCGCCAGGGCGGAAAGATCGATGCCGCTGCCGGAAAGGGCGTAAATACTTAAAAAACCGAGCAAATTTCCGACGATCAGGCCGCAGATCAAAAGTAAAAATGATTCCACCAGGACCTCCCGCAGAATCCACCAGGGTTTCATTCCCAGGGCTTTCATCAATCCGAACTCCCGCATGCGCTCAAACACCGCCATCAAAGTGGTATTGACAATGCCGAATCCCATGGCCACAAAAACCACCAAAAACCAGAACCACATGAATCCATCCAGAATTCTAAGTTAAGCGGTCTGAAAAGGCAGCAGTTCGCGCCAGTTATGAACCTCGAATTGGTCGGCGGGCAGGGCAGCTTTTAATTTTTTGTGAGCATCCCGGTTTCCGTAGCCATCCGGCAAAAGAACGGCGATTTCCGAGATACCGTGGCCGAGTTTGAGCATTTTCTGACCGGCCGCTAGGGAAACAAATACAAATTGCTTTTCGGTGGATTCCATTTCAGCTCTAAATACCCCCGCAATGCGAAAAGCGCGGGATGCAATTTCCTGTTCTTTATCCTGGGACATCAACACCAGTTTACGCCCGATTCTGGTTTCAAATTTATCCAGGAGGGCCTGGCCGATAAGGATACTGCTTGAATCCTGTCGCTCCAGGTAGTCTCCTTTGGCAATGGCGGTGCCGATAAATGAAATTTTCGCTTCTGCCCGGGGTTCGATTCCCACAAGGGTAACGCCGCTGGAATGCCTGGCATTGTTGGCAACGGCATTTACGCATACGCAACGGCTCCACTGAGATCCGGGAGGCAGGTTTGCGCTCAATACCTTTTCGATAATCTAGAGATCG
>JAFDCJ010000171.1 GCA_019312835.1 Deltaproteobacteria bacterium | reverse complement strand
TGGGAACCTGTTCAGCATTATATGCATTGAGGTTCTGTGAAAACCGCAAGATTGATACCCAAGACTTTAAGATCAGCATAGAGCTGCAATCCAATCAAAAAACCCATATGGTCGAAAAAATCGTCTTTAAACTAGACGTTCCTCCGGATTTTCCTGAGAAATATACATCCGCCCTGATCAAGTCCATGAGTTTGTGCTAAGTCAAAAAGCACCTGGAACAGCCGCCGGACTTTGAATTTGACGTAAGCTAGGGGATTCACCTCGACCGCCCTCTGGCGTTTAAGGCCCTAGTCCCGGCAGGAATGTTGGAATGCTGGAATATTGGAAAAATGGGTATTGCGATATAGCTAAATTGAGAAAATGTCATTGGCTGCGTAAATTAACTCATAATTGATTACCAACCCTTATAGACCGGCTATGTCATCATTCCGCTATTCCAGTATTCCAACGAGGAGACCGGAAAACAGGTTGTAAACCAGCTATGGAACAAAAATGTTGTCCAAACAACAAGTGGATCGGTTATGTCGACACCGCCTGATAGACCTGAATCTCAAGAACCCGCCGCCCGACTGGTAATTAACGTTGGTGCCGCCGGTATATGTAAGTTCATCCTGAATACAACCCGACGGTTTGTCTATCCTTTTGCACCGGTTCTCAGCAGGGGGTTGGGGGTTCCGCTGACGGCCATAACGTCGCTGATTGCCTTGAATTGGGCGGCCGGCTCCCTGGCGATTTTTGCAGGGCCGCTAGCCGATCGTCTGGGATATCGTTTAATGATGATTACCGGCATGGTCCTGCTTGCCGTGGGACTGCTGGTTTCCGGTTTGTTTCCGTTATATGCGGTCGTTCTGGTAGCCCTTTTTCTCGCAGCCCTGGGCAAAGCCGTTTTTGACCCGGCTGTACAGGCCTACGTCAGTGATCATGTGCCCTACCGCCGTCGCGGACTGGTGATCGGGGTCCTTGAGTTCAGCTGGGCCGGCAGCGCCCTGTTGGGCATTCCGGCCCTGGCGCTCATCATAGATAGGTTCGGCTGGCGATCGCCATTTTTTGTCATGGGCCTGCTGGCCGTCCTGGGGATTGCCCTGCTGGTTTTGCTGATACCGCCGGTAGAAAGAGACCCTGCCGGATCAGGATCCGGAATCGACCTGAAGACGGTCTGGCAGGAGGTACTTCACAAAAGAAGCGCCCGGGGCGCATTGGCATTTGTCTTTCTGGTCAGTGCCGCCAATGACACCCTCTTTGTCGTCTATGGTGCCTGGCTGGAAAACGCCTTCGGATTGAGTATCGTCGCGCTGGGTTTAGGGACCGGCACCATCGGTCTTGCTGAATTATTGGGCGAAACCCTGACGGCCACCCTGGCCGATCGAATCGGGTTGAAAAGGTCTGTGATGACCGGGCTGACAATCTGTATTATCTTATATGTACTTTTGCCGTTGGTCAGCCAGACAATTTTCATGGCCTTTGCCAGTCTGTTTCTGATATTTGTAACCTTTGAGTTTGTTGCCGTTACCAGTGTATCCATGGCAACCGAACTGCTGCCCCGGGCCCGTGCAACCATGATGGCAACTTTTATGGGCGCAGCCGGGCTCGGCCGGGTGGCCGGCGCTCTGATCGGTGGGCCGGTCTGGCTGTTCGGGGGAATTTTTGCAACCGGCATCGCCGCCGCCCTGATCAGCGCCCTGGCGCTGGTATCATTGTGGTGGGGATTGCGGGGCTGGGGGCAAGGCTGATGCGTTGAGGCACAACTAACTTCAGAACTGCTAAATTGCTTCAATAGCAAACAAATTGCATGTTAAATAGTTGATTGAGTTGATTGGGTCGATAGAGTTAAAAAATTTTGCAGATCAAATCGATAACATCCTTGAACTTAATCAACCATTCAACTTTTCAACTTAATCGATCCCTCATTGTTCGACCAATCTGGGTTGCGATTTGCCTGCAGAAATATAGGATAGGGAATAGATGTTCAAAAAACTATCGATAGCCCTGCTTATCGTTGTCGTTCTTGTCGGTGGCAGCCTGTTCCTGTACGGCTGGTATCTTGCGGCGCATATCGATCAGCGCTTCTCGGCCCGGCGCTGGAGCGTCCCATCCAAAGTTTACGCTGACACGACGTTGCTGTATCCCGGCCAGCGCATCAATCCGGATCTTTTAAAGGCTAAATTTGCCGCCCTCGGCTATCGCAACGTGTCCCGCCAACCGGCGAAAAACGGGGAATTGCAGATCGCACCGAATGAAATTACCGTCTTTCTGAACGATTTGGGAACGCCCTGGAACAACCGCATGGGGTTTGCGGTGCGGATCGCCTTCAGCGATGGCAGGATTGCTTCGATGGTTCGGACCACCGACGGCAAGGCGATGCCGATCCTGGAACTGGAACCCGAAGAGATCAGCCTGTTCTTCGGGGCCGAGCGTGAGCGCCGCCAGTTGATTGCCATCCAGCAGGTCCCCGAGCACCTGATCCATGCGGTGCTGGCAGCTGAGGACAGCCGCTTTTATCAGCATCCCGGCATCGATATCCGGGGGATCATGCGGGCCCTGGTTGCCAATCTGCGCCATGGTGCCATCCGGCAGGGCGGTTCGACCCTGACCCAGCAGCTGGCCAAAAATTACTTCCTGACGCCGGCCCGGACACTGAGGCGAAAATTCAAGGAAGTTCTCATTTCCGTCATCATTGAATTCAAATATGAAAAGGAAGAAATTCTCGAAATATACCTGAATGAAATATACCTGGGTCAAAAGGGGACGGTGGCCGTCAACGGGGTCGGCGAAGCGTCTTATTTCTACTTCGGCAAACCGGTCAAAGAACTTTCCCGGGCCGAGGCGGCGACCATCGCCGGCCTGATCAAAGCCCCCAATCACTATTCCCCCTATCAGGATATGGCGCGCTGTCTGGCCAGGCGCAATTTTGTTCTCAATGCCATGCACCAAAAGGGCTGGCTGTCTGCGGAGGATCTTCAGTCGGATCTAAAGGCTCCGGTCAATGCGGTCGGCTTTACGGTGCATGGCAAAAAGGCGCCTTATTTCGTGGATTATCTCGAGCAGCAGCTCAACGCCCTCTATCGCCCTGAAGATCTTACCAGTCTGGGACTTTCCATTTATACCACCCTCGACAGCCAGGTTCAGTCAGCGGCTGAAAATGCACTGGCAAGGGGTCTTGAGCGCCTGGAGCGCATGAAACCCGAACTTCAACGCAGCGATCCCGCCCGGAAACTACAAGGTGCCGTCATCGTGATGCAACCCGGCACGGGTTACATTCTGGCCATGGTGGGCGGACGCAATTACAGTGTCAGCCAGTACAACCGCATCAGCCAGGCCCGACGTCAACCCGGAAGCGCCTTTAAACCCTTCGTGTACTTGAGCGCTCTGGATGCATTTTCCCCTTCCGATATGCTGTCCAACCAGCCCCGAACCTACACGGTGGAAGGCCAAACGTGGGAGCCTCAAAACTTCGAACCGGTGACCCGCTACACGGTCAGCTTGAGAACGGCTCTCACCATGTCCTACAACCTGGCCACCGTCGACCTTGCCATGAAAACCGGGCTCGATCACATTGTGGACACGGCCAAAAAATTTCAATTTTCAACCCCGCTAAAAGCTTACCCGGCCCTTGCTTTAGGTGCCTTTGAGGTCATCCCCCTGGAACTGGCCCGCAGCTACTGTGTTTTTGCTGCCGACGGTGTTCAGCCCTATCCCCTGTCGTTGAAGAGCGTTGTCGATGAAAAGGGGAAAACCCTCGAGCAAAAGCACCTGCAAATCGAACGGTTGATTCCGCCTCCAAAAGCGTTTATGATGAATTTCATGCTCCAAAGCGTGGTCACCGCGGGAACCGCGCGCTCCCTGAAGAGCAGAGGCATTTTCTGGCCGGTGGCCGGCAAGACCGGCACCACCAATGACTTTAAAGACGCCTGGTTTGTCGGCTATACGCCCGATGTACTGGCCCTGGTGTGGGTAGGCTTTGACAACGGAGATCCCATGCATGCCACCGGCGCTTCGGCCGCCCTGCCGATCTGGGCCGATTTGATGAATTCGATTCCAGGATACATTTCAGAAGCCGGCTTTAAAGTGCCGCCCGGGGTTGAAAAACGAACGATTTGTGATGTCACCGGTTTGCTGGCCATTGCAAAATCATGCCCGCAACCGGTAGAAGAATATTTTCTGGCAGATAAAATTCCGACGGAGCGTTGTACGCTGCACGGCAAATCCGGTCTTAAAGATTTCATCCGGGGGGTAAAAAAGCTTTTCGATGAAAACTAAATCGGTCGGCATAGTGGCCCTGTGCCTGTTTGTTGGTGGACTGGCCGCCTGCGTCAAAGATCGGCCGGTTGAAGAAACCGGCGTGATCCGTGAAGAAACGGGCCGGCCGGAACAGCCGGCGCCGGAAAAGCCTGCCGGCCCCAGCCCGCGGGCCCTGGCAGCACTGGAACTCACCGACCAGGGACGCCGGCATATCGAAGCGGGGGAGGCCGATAGCGCCATCCGGGTCCTGGAGCAGGCCATCAGCCTGCATCCCGGCGATGGCCAAAACTATTACTACCTCGCCGAAGCCTGGCTCATGAAAGGGTTTGCAGCGGAAGCCCGGCAGTTCAACCGTTTGGCGGAATCCCACCTTGCCGACGATAGGCCCTGGGAAAAACGGGTGACCGGGCAGGCCGAGCGCATCTTGCAACTGGAGCAAAAAATAAAAAAATCCCGATAGCAAAAGGCATCTTCGACATCAAAAATCCCTCTGTCCCGCTTCTTAAAAGGGGAACGTTAATTTAAATCAAGTCGCAAATACATACCAAGGGGCCTCCCGCTGCTAGTTCCCCCCTTGGAAACAGGAGCTTCCGGGTTTTCAGCGGGTAAACATGGTCGGATGTTGCCAGGGGCTTCCGGTCGGCACGGCCCGCCCGCCGCAGTGCAATTGCTACAGTTCCCCGGTACGCTCCTGTCGGCGCTTTTAACACACTGAAAACCCGGAAGGACCTTGGAAAAAGGGGGGCAGGGGGATTTAAAGACTAGATCAGTCAAATAAGAAAACCGGAAGGTCAGATTGCCAAGATGAGCTTACAATACAAAGCCATCGTATCATCAGACTGGAGCGAATGTCTGTCACCATCCGGTCCCTTTGACTGCCTGGCCTTTAACCATCCCGAAATCGAAGCGGAATTAGCCGCTGTATTTCGACAGTACACCGGCAACCGCGTCACCCTCGGCCAGGCCTGCGCCAAAGTCAAAGCGTTGCTGCCGGAGCCCCTATCTCAGGACCAGATGGACGCCTACCTGGATGCCTCTTTCGTCACCTACACCGGGGTACCGGAATTGATCCAGTGGTGCCTTGATCATCAGATTCTTTTTATGATCAACTCCACCGGACTGATCGGGTATTTCCAGCGCGCCTTAGCCCAAAAACGACTGCCCCCTGTACCGGTGCTGTCCGCCCACCCCATGATCCGCTATCCAAAGCGAACGAGCGATCCCGCCCATGTATATGAACTCCTGGAGACCCGGGACAAAGGCAAGAACACCGCAACGATGGCACACTCCCTGGGCATCCCGTCCGATAAGATTATCTTGATGGGAGACAGCGGCGGTGACGGTCCCCACTTTGAATGGGGCTCAAAATCCGGAGCCTTTTTAATCAGCAGCATGACCAAGCCATCTTTGGACAGCT
>JAFDCJ010000170.1 GCA_019312835.1 Deltaproteobacteria bacterium | reverse complement strand
GTCCGGCAGGATCTTCCGACGCCTGGGATATCGACAGGTCGATGCCGAGCGGCTCAGGATGAGGCCGTGTAATCCGCGCCGTATCTTGTTCGACGCTCTGACTCGGCGCTCACGAAGCCGAGTCATCGACTTCTTTTCGCCGTTGATCGCGAGTTTCGGATCACGTCGTTTAACCAATCTGCCGAGAAAATATCCGGGTTCAATCGGCATGACGTGTTGGGCAGGCACTGCTGGGAAGTGTTTCGATCCAACCGTTGCCGCAAAAACTGTCCCCTGGGATACGCATTGGAGACGGGGGAAACCAGAATGGACCAGGAGGTCACTACCTTTAATGCCAGCGGTGACCGACAGCTCCTGCTGGTTAATGTCAATGTCATGCGAAACGATCACGGCACCGTCCTCGGAGCGGTTGAGACCTTTCGTTCGGTACGGATCGAAGGGGCCGAATATATTTCCACCGATTTATGGGATCAAAAATTTACCGGCATCATTGGCAAAAGCACTGCCATGCATACCATAATGAACCGCCTGGCAGATGTGGCGACAAGTGAAGCGAATGTGCTGATCAGCGGTGAAAGCGGTACCGGCAAAGAGCTTATGGCCCTGGCCATCCACCGGCTTTCGCATCACCGCAAAGGACCTTTCACGGCGGTCAATTGTTCTTCCTTTGCGGAATCCCTTCTGGAATCAGAGCTTTTTGGCCATGAAAAAGGGGCCTTCACCGGCGCTGATCGCGAAAAAGCCGGGCGCTTTGAGATGGCCCGAGGGGGGACCTTGTTTCTGGATGAAATCGGTGAATTGAAACCGAGTCTACAGGTCAAACTGCTCCGCGTAATTGAGCATAAGGTCTTCGAACGTGTGGGCGGCACGACCCCCATTCCACTGCAAGCCAGGATTATCAGTGCCACCAATCAGGATCTGAAGAAGGCCCGCAAAGAAGGTCGGTTTCGAGAGGATTTGTACTACCGCTTGCAGACCGTCCCGCTGCTATTGCCCCCGCTGCGGGAAAGATCCGAAGATATCCCGCTGCTTATCGATCACTTCATCCAAAAATTCAACTCTAAATACAATAAAAATGTCCGGTCCATGGACCCCAAAGCGGTAAAAAGGCTGACCCGTTATCATTGGCCCGGCAATGTGCGGGAGCTTGAACGGTGCCTCGAGTATGCGTTTGTTTTCGTAAAAGGCCCGGTAATTTTTGCCCATTACCTGCCGAAGTTTGATGAAGAACATCAATCCAGCGAGGATTGGATAGGCAGCCGTCGAATTCCGGGCCGATCCAGGCCGGTCATCGACCGTGCGATTATCCGGCGAGCCCTGGAACGTTGTGACGGCAGGCGCCAGGAGGCGGCCGCTTTGCTGGGAATCAGTCGGACGTCCATGTGGAGATACATGAAGAAGCATGGTTTGATATAAACCCTCATCAATCCAATAGCGCTCAATGACGGGTTAATGGTTCCGGATTACGCGGTATCAGATTGTGACGATCGAATTCTCACGTATTTGGCCAGGAGCTGGTTTACAACAAGCAAAACCATGGCGCCCTTAAGTCTCCGAATAATTGAAACACCCTTTTGTTTCAAATCCCCCAATTCCCACCAACTGTATCTCACCAATCGATTCTATTATCAAAAATAGTTTCAATTTCAGATGGTTATACTCGTGGCACGGGAATTGCTGAAGCGGGTTGCTAAACAGAGCGCATGACTGCCAGATGTCGGTGTGAAAACTTAGCGCGATAAAAGGAGTGTATTTATGAGTCATTACGGAGAAGCGTTAGATGGGATTATGGACCGTTATCCAGGGCAACCCGAATACCTGATCTTCATGCTCCAGGATATCCAGGGTGCTTATGGATATATCTCCAAGGAATCGATGCAACTGGCGTGTGATCGGGCCGGCGTCCCGCTGACCCAGGGATACTCGGTGGCCACTTTTTACCAATCATTTCGCCTCGATCCCAGGGGAGAGCATGAAATTCGCGTATGTTCGGGAACTGCTTGCCATCTGAAAGGCAGCCAACGTCTGGTGGAAGAACTCGAACGCCGTCTGGGCGTGGAGGCCGGGGGAACGACGGAAGACCAGCGCTACACAATCAATACGGTGAACTGTGTCGGCGCCTGTGCGCTTGCACCCGTCGTGGTGGTGGATGATGAGCCTCAGCCCAACATGACCGCCAAAAAGCTGCAGAGATGTCTGAAAACAATAGATCATGAATTAACCATTGATACCAGGGAGCAAGGATATGTCTAATCCAAACGCGGCGCTAGAAGTAATGGATTGGCGGCTGAAGTCTGCCGGCGATCTCACGGCCCTTCAGAAACAGATTCTGGAGACCCGCGACCCAAACCGGCCGGAGATTGTTGTGTGCCATGGATCCGGGTGTATGGCCAACGGCAGTCCTAAGGTGACCGATGCCATTAAGGCGGCGCTGGCGAAAGCCGGTATTCAAGCCGGGGTCATCCCCGGTATTAAGACCACCGGCTGCCAGGGATTTTGCTCCCGGGGACCGCTGGTGCTGATACGCCCCCAGGGCTTGTTCTACCAGCAGGTGCAACCCGACGATGGAGAAGAGATCGTTGAACGCACCATCGTGAAGGGCGAGCCCATAAAGCGGTTGCTTTACAAGCTTCCTGAGACCGGTGAGACGGTTTTCACGGAGCAGGAAATCCCCTTTTATAAACTACAGGAGCGGATTGTACTGCACAATATCGGGAAAATCGATCCGTCAGAGATCACCGACACTATTGCGGCCGGGGGATATCAGGCCCTGGCCAAAGCCCTGAGCACAATGACCCCCGAACAGGTGGTGGCGGAGGTTGAACAATCGGGCCTGAGGGGCCGCGGCGGGGCGGGATTCCCCACG
>JAFDCJ010000169.1 GCA_019312835.1 Deltaproteobacteria bacterium | reverse complement strand
TTGTCCGCGATTTCCGGTGCATAGGCTTCGGCAAGGTCACGGGATTCTTCGGTGGAAATAATGCGAAAGGCCCTGCCGGTTTCCAGATTGACAAAGGTGGCGGCCATAATACCGTAGTCCACAAATTTCAGCGAACGGCGCCCCAATTTAACCCCGGTCACATGGGCGACCGCGTCGGCCGTGCAGCGGTCCATCTCCACGTAGACCAAAAGTTTTTTGATCTGATCGCGGCAGGTGGGCTCGTCCAGACCGATGAGCCGGCAGCCCAGCATGGCCATGCGCACCCCAACGGCCTGTCCCGGGCAGAGATGACCATGGGCCGCGGCTGAACTCTCCAATAATGCGTCAAAGCTCTTCATTTTCAGCGCCAGCCTCTAGTCTACATTGTGGTATATGTTATTATTAACATAACAGCAAGCCAAAAAAAAGCTGATGGTCAGCGGATGAAACCGATTCATAGCACAAATTCGTGTTGCTGTAACGTAATAATTGTAACAAAGATTGGTTAAATGGTTGATTAGTTGAATAGTTGATTGGGTTAGCGGATTTCAGTCTATTTGACTAACCGACGCCCTTGCAATCAACTTAATCAACTCAATCAACTCAGTCAACTTAATCAACTATCTATACCCGCAACTCGAAACGCGTACCGCGATCAGGGTCTCTTTTTCAGCAGCGTAAAGTAAAACGTGCTGGATTCACCCTCGACACTTTCAGCCCAGATTCTGCCGTCATGGCCTTCGACAATGGCTCTGCAGATGGCCAGGCCCAGACCGGTGCCCTCCGGCTTGTTGACCCCGGCCGACGGCACGGTGGAGAACTTGTCAAAAATAGTATTGAGATTTTCCGCCGAAATGCCCATCCCCTGGTCCCTGACCGCTACGGTTACATAGGCAGGGTCTTCTTCAACTTTTATTTTGATTTCCGTGCCGGAATCGGAAAATTTGATGGCATTCTCAATTAAATTAACCAGAACCTGCTCGATGCGTTCCAGGTCCAGCTCCACCAGTATATCCCGGGGATTTTCATAGGTGATGGCCACATTTTTATCGATGGACAGCGGACTGATGATCTCTACGACCTCCCCGATCAGAACACTCAAATTAACCTGATCAAAGGACCACTCGATGGTGCGGGCCTCGATTTTGGTGAAATCGAACAGATCCGATACCAGGTGAATCAGCCGGGCCAGGTTCTTATCAATGATCTCCAGATAATTGCGGTTGTCTTCTTTTTTGATGGTACGATTGAGGTAATCGATGCCGCCGCGGACGACCGTCAGCGGGGTGCGCAGCTCGTGGGACATGTTGGCCAGAAAATCCGACTTCAACTTATCCAGGGTTTGCAGCTCCCGGTTGGCATCCGACAGTTCCTTGGTGGCCTGGACGATCTTCTCCTCCATGTGGCTGCGTCCTCTGGATAAACTCTGGGCCATGCCGTTAAAATGCTGTCCCAGCTTTTCCAGCTCGTCACCGGTCTTGATTTGCACCCGGGCATCCAGGTTGCCCCGGCTGATTTCGTCGGTCATGTCCTCGAGTTTTTTCAACGGCTTGATGACAAAGCGCCGTGTGAGGAAAAACAGGCTGAAAATCGTTATAAAGATGAGGGTCGTGCCGGCAACCGCCAGTTTTAAATGATTGCGGCGGGTCGTGGACAACATCTCATCAACCGGCAAAAATACGCTCAGGCCGCCGCCGATTGAATTGAGGGCGTCCATCTTGCGATTGTGGCATTTGAGGCATTTTTGCTCCATATATAGCGGTACCATATATTGGAAATACTGTTTGCCCTGGCTGCGCTCGAGCCTGAAGGTCTCTTTTATTCCCTTGGTCCGGAACAGGTTTAAGGCTTCCCGCTCAAAACTGTCCGGTTCGTTTTCCGGATTCAGGGGATTCAACCCGGCCAGACGAAAGCGGTATAAGTCCTGGCGGGTCGAATACTGGGACAGCTTGCGCGTCACCATAGATGGTGTGAATCGCTGATAGGCACCCCGGCTCGTCTGGAGCGTGTCGTCAAACAAATACATGACATCTCGGGCGCCCGGACTCTGACGATTGACAAATACCCCGCCGCAGTCGGTGACCCATTGGCGGGTCAGAATAATCTGACGGGATAAAATTCTGGCCTGATTCACGACCTGGTCGTTGGCCTGTTTGCCGCTTTGAAGGCCGGCCCAGGTGAAAATAATGCCCAAAACAGGGATGATGATAGCGACGATACTTAAAAAAAATTTCCACTGGAGGGAAATTCGGAATTTTTTCACAACGCGCCTCCTGGAATGGGGAAACGATCGAAACGATGGGGTAACACACCCGATACTTATACAGGCCCCCGATATAATTGAAGATTTTTTTATGGTTGGTATTTAAGAGAACCACTCGAAAACGGGATATATTGATTGTGGCTTTAATTATCGGATTTTATGCGGGTCGTCAATCCTTTAGGATTGATGATTATCGCGGCTGTGATAGATAGGCTCGGGTTTATTGAATCCTAAAATCCCCCCTGACCCCCCTTTTTCAAAGGGGGGAACTTTTCTTACTGGCAGGATTTTTGCCTCGAAGCATACGATTTTGCCATTTCTTGCGATGTTGGGTTCCCCCTTTGTAAAGGGGGACAGGGGGATTTTACTGTCGCTGGTTCCCGTCCCCAGCATTGGATATTTTGGTTAATGTTGAAAACCCGCGGATTTAAAACAGGCTGTAAGAATATTGTTAAAAGTGTAACGATTTCATCCACATGGAAAAAATTGCTTGCGCCGTCAACCGAGTAATGCCAAAGTAATGAATCATTGCTTCGTGCACTTTAGCTTTCATCTTGTCGAATCGAATTAATTTTAAAGCCTGGACCCATGCCCGGTTCTAAATCCAAACACCGTATCCTCGTCGTTGATGATGACAAAGATATTGTCCAGACCATCAAGGGCAACCTGGAACTGGACGGCTACGAAGTCCTGACCGCTTTCGACGGGCATTCCAGCTTGCAACTGGCCCGGGAGCATCGGCCGGATTTAATTATCCTCGATTTGAACCTGCCGGATATCGACGGGATCAAGGCCTGCCAGATCATGCGGCGTGAATATGATTTCCCCATTATTATGCTCACCGCCCGGGATGCAGTCGCCGACAAGGTGCTGGGGCTGGAATGCGGGGCCGATGATTACATCGTCAAACCCTTCAACTTTTTAGAGCTTTCCGCCAGGATCAAATCCATCCTCAAACGGGTCGAAAGAAGCCTGGTCAACGATCTGTGTGAGTTCCAGGACCTGTGCATTGATTTTAAGTCCAAAAATGTCACCGTGCGCGGTGAAAATGTGAAGCTGACCAAAACCGAATTCGAGCTGCTGTCGCTGTTTGTTTCCTACCCCGGCGAGGTGCTCTCACGTGAATTTATCCAGCAGCAGATCTGGCGTGATTCCCAGCTGTATCAAACCAGCCGGGCGGTGGACGTCCACGTGCAGCGGCTCAGAAAAAAAATCGAAGCCGAAGTCGATAAACCAGAATATATCATAACGGTTGCCGGTGTGGGTTATCGATTTCAAGCCGGCTAGGTTGCGGTCCAGAGTTATTCACAAAACAATACCGCTTCGTTCTTCCCGAGAAGGAGACGGGGTTGCAATTCTGAAATGCCACAAATACTTCCGTATCGTCATTCCGGGCTTGACCCGGAATCCAGTTCTTTTTCAACCTATTACACAACTCGATGCCGGTCTAAGATACCGTCTTTAGCGGGGATCAAGTCCGGCATGACGATCAGAAAGTAAGCGCTCACTGCGGATGTTACAAAATTTACATTATTGTCGCTTGACGCTTAGCATCCTTTTTATTTATTAATTTCAGGTAATAACGGGATGTCGGAATTTAACTGCCATCAGCACCATTGCGTTTAATCTCCATCGGTGAATGCACGCATACCGACTGTCTCACCGGTTGCAGGGGCACACAATTTAGGAGGGGCTTATGAAAGAAGGCGGCACCGAATCCAAGGGGAAAAAGCCCGCCCTGGTAAGAGCCATCAAACCCATCGTTCTGATTCTGATCGGTATTCTGATCGCGTTTCCGTTGTTCAGCATCGGTTATTACACCATGGTTCGTACGTCAACGCCTGATTTTTGCGCTTCCTGCCACGAAATCAAACCGGCTGTTCGGGCCTGGCGTGAATCCACCCACGTCAACAACGCCGTGGGCGTTATGGTGGACTGCATGGACTGCCATCTCCCGGCACCCCAGGACACCTTTGATTTTTTCTTTGCCAAAACCTACCACGGCATCAAAGACGTGGCGATTCACTTTTTCGTTGGTGAATACGATCGTGAGAAAGCCCGCCGATCCGCCTATGCGTCTTTTGACAATGACCAGTGTCAAAAGTGTCATCGCAATTTGCTGAATATGCCCAACAGCCGCGGGGCGATGCTGGCCCACCGAGCCACCATTTACGCCCGGCAGGGCTACGAGAAAAAATGCGTGGATTGCCACTATGATTTGGTTCACAATGACAAAATTGCCGTCATGTATCGTCAGTACCGCAAGCTGCCCTACCAGGCCAAAGGCCTGCGGGTTGAAAAGCCTGGCATATAATTTTTCGGTGGATGGTTACCACCATGAACACGAAAGGAGGCTGGTAAATGAGAAAGATGCCACGCATATGTATCGTCGAGGTGTTGGTCATTTTTGCTCTGGTTTGCGCTGTGCCCCTGGCGGCGTCAGCCCAGCAGACCAACTACCCCAAAGTAAAGGAATACCGCATCGAGCGCAGCATTGCACCGGAGGCGGTTGCCTGTATCGAGTGCCACCGGGCGACCACACCGGGTTTGTTCGCGGATTGGGCCAAAAGCCGGCATGCCAACGCGAATGTCTCCTGCCTGGACTGCCACCTGATACAGCCCGGCGATACGGATATTGCCAAGGGCCATGATCAGTACTACGGCCGCTCGGACATGCCCTATGGTGAAGGCAAATACAAGGTACCCATTGCTTCCATCGTGACACCCAAGGACTGCTCCCGCTGCCATCCCGATGAAGTCACCCAGTACAGCCGCTCCAAGCATGCCAACACCATTGAGATTATGTGGAAGCTGGATCCCTGGCTGAACAAGGGCATGAACTCCGACAACGAGCGCAAGACCGGATGTTTCAGCTGCCACGGTACGGTGATCAAAATCGACGAGAACGGTACCATCGATCCCAACACCTGGCCCAATGCCGGTGTCGGTCGCATCAACGCCGACGGCAGCAAGGGCGCCTGCACGTCCTGCCACACCCGGCACCGCTTCTCGGTGGCCGAAGCCCGCATGCCGGAAGCCTGTGACCAGTGTCATCTGGGGCCCGACCACCCGCAGATCGAAATTTACGAGGAGTCCAAGCACGGGACGATGTATCACGCCTATAAGAGCGAATACAATTTCAATGCTGCCGGCGGCACCTGGACAGCCGGTGTCGACTACCGGGCGCCCACCTGTGCAGCCTGCCACATGTCCGGCTCCGGCAAGGTGCTCACCAGTCATGACGTCACCGAACGGCTTTCCTGGGAAACCCAGGCACCGCTGACAGTACGTCCGGAAGACTTCAAGCCCTTTCCGGCCAAATCCGATTGGCAGACCGAGCGCAATAAAATGAAAGCCGTCTGCCAGCAGTGCCACGGCGACTCCTGGATCAACGACTTCTATGACGGATTCGATAAAGCGGTTATGGAATACAATGACGTCTATTTCAAACCGGTCAAGGCCAAGCTGGACGAGCTCTATGAAAAAGGACTGCTGGACAAAACGACGTTTTTCGACGAGCATCTGGAGCTGCAATTCTATGAGATCTGGCATCATGAAGGCCGGCGGGCCCGCATGGGCGCGATGATGATGGCGCCGGACTATGCCTGGTGGCATGGGTTTTACGAGGTCAAGAATCGCTTCAACGCCTTCATGGAAGAAGCCAACCACCTGCTCAAAACCGGCGAAAAGGCCTACCGGTGGGAGCCCTATCCCAACGCCACCGGCAACACCAAGCGGCCGGTGGAGGTTTTTCCGGAATAACGGCGGGCTTTTGCGACAAAAGCTGACCTAAACAAAAACTCCGCTTCAAGGAACCTTGGAGCGGAGTTTTTCATTCTCAGCTGCCGGTCTAGGCTTCTTCAAGCACTTCATCCACCCAGCCCAGCGCCGCGATCATGTTCGGAAAGCCGGTGGTCGTCAACGCCAGCACGACCGCCTGGTAAATTTCTTCGGGCGCAGCGCCGGCGTCCAGGGCCTTGCGCGTGCTGGACATCACCCCGCCCCTGGAATTGGCCCCGATGGCAATCCCCAGTTTAATCAGGTCCTGGGACTTTTGGTCCAGCGGCCCCGCCCCCCGGCAGGTCTGGCCCAGGTGTTTGAAATCTTTAAACACCTCAGGGAATTTTCCGGAGAATTTTTCGTAGATTTTCGGCAGATACATAGAGCCCCCTTTCGTTATC
>JAFDCJ010000168.1 GCA_019312835.1 Deltaproteobacteria bacterium | reverse complement strand
CTGAATCGATCTCAAAATATACAGCTTTAGGTCCATTTGTTTGCGTTCCTGTTATAGAGCTAATTGAACCTATCTCAAAAATAGTAGATAACGTTCAAGGGCAAGGCGTCGATTTGGTTTAAAAGCGGAGCGTATACGGAGTACGTGAGCATTTTAAACCGAATTGCAACGCAGCCATTGGGCGCAAGATGCGATTTTGAAAAAGCTTCTATTTCATATTGCGGACACGCACCTCAACCTCCGGTAAGCTCTTCATCAACGCCACGAGTTGATTGGTATCCGTGTCCCCAAAATGGTAGGGATACAAAACTTTCGGCTTGAATGCCTTGGCCGCATCCGCCACCATTTCCGGCGTCATGGTGTATGGCAGGTTCATAGGCAGAAAGGCATAGTCGATATGTTTCAGATTTTTCATTTCGGGGATGTTTTCCGTGTCGCCGGCCACATAAACCCGTTTCTCGGCAAAGGCAATGACGTAGCCATTACCGATACCCCTGGGGTGATAGGGAACCCCCTCGCTGCCCATATGGACCAGGTTGTAGGCCGGTACGGCCTCGATGGTCAATCCGCCCACAGTCTCGACATCGCCATTTCTCATGACAATGCCACCCGGCATTTTGGCGGCGCAGGTTTGCGTTAAAATCACAGTAGTCCTATCAGTCCGGATTGCATCCAGGGCAACCGGATCGAGATGGTCGCCGTGCTCATGGGTTATCAGGATCAGATTGGCCTTTGGAAGGCTGGCATAATCCGCCAGCCTGGAGAACGGATCGACATGAATCACAATATTTTTATAGGTGAACATCAATGATCCATGGCCGATAAAAGTGACCTCCAGATCGCCTTTAGAAGTTGGGACGATATCTTTTTCAAAGTCCATAGCTGCTCCTGGGCTCCCGGCCAACAATGCCATTAACAGAATCATTGAAAATAGCGATTTGCTCATATGGCACCTCCTGTTTTAGCGGTATTTAGCCCTGCACCTCCCCGCCTATTATTCCGATTAAATTTGTATTTGATCCAGACCCTTCAGTGAATGATACCCTGGTTGACAATATACTCCCATTCATCCAAAAGGGTTTGCCGGCTTTGTCTCACCCAATCTTCACCGTTTAATTCGACCAGCTCCCCGATGCGGATACACAGCACCTTCAGCTCCTTCTCGGAGCCTTTGATGTGCTGGGCGCCCAGCAGGCTGAGCACTTTTTCCAGTGTAAGTTCGGCCATGAAACCCCGGCTTAACCCTCCACAAAACATAAAACCCCGTCTTTTTCAGTAAAGACAGGGTTTTGCAAAAGATAAATCATTTTATCTCTCTTTTTGCAGGCGGTTGTGTGAATTTTAGGCTCATGGATCAATAACATGGCTGCATTTTTCAAGTCAAGGTTTTCTGCCTGATAATTATTTGATTTCGCAAAGGATACCTGATAATTTTTTCTAAACCTGTATCCTTTCATTACCGCAGCCCGTCTGACGGAATGAGTATTTGCAGTAAATGTCCCCAAAACGATCCTAATAGAAATGGGGGGTGGCAGAGAAATCCCCCTGACCCCCTTTAATAAAGGGGGGACGAAGGTTCGTTCGAAGTTGCAATATCTACTTATAGCAACCACACTGTATGATGATGGCAAAGGCTCCTTCATTGGAAAAAAGGTTTCTCCTCCCGAAAGTTCCCCCCTTTGGAAAAGGGGGGGCAGGGGGGATTTAAAGCATTTGTAAATCAGAGTATATTTTCGAAATCGGGTACATAATTTCCAAGCTAACGATACGGGTCATTAGGTCGTGAAAGAAAATGGTTATGTTGCTGAAAACCTATAAAAAAGAAATATTCAGGCCCGAGTGCAATCCTGAATTCGAATCCCTCCACTGCATCGCCTATCTGGATCAGGATATATCAGAGGTTCTGCCCTATCTGAACGCCGAGCTCGGCGGTTTTGATTATGTCAGGGAACCGCCGGCGGTCATCTTCAAATCCCAGGGCAGGCTCATTTCGGTTCATGGCGACAGAATCGCCATCAATGCCCTCAAAGATGAAGCCCAGGCCGACCAGATTCTCAACTGGCTGGTCGGCGAAATTAATTCTGCCTGGCAAAGACGGGATCGAATCGAGCCTTGCTTTGAGGGCGTGCCCAAACTCAATGTGGTTGATCTTCTCAAATGTCTGCCGCAGACCAATTGCGGGCAATGCAACTGCCCCACCTGCCTGGTGTTTGCCTGCCGCCTGGCCGAAGGCGTCAAGGGTCCGCACGATTGTCCCCACCTCGATGATGGAGGCCATCAAAAATTAAACGGGATGATGGCTGGTTATAAATTTGCGGATTAAACCGATGACAACTTTGGCCATTAGCGGTGTGAAAGGGCCGATCCTGTCGTCATGAGGGCGGTGTCCTCAGACCGAATACAAATGGTCAAACAAGCCGAATACCATTTCCGTTACCTGCTGGTTGCCCTCAAGGGTGCCGGCCAGACCGTATAATGCGGTGGTTTCGGCCACGGTGCCCGCTTTCGATCTGGCGTAGTCGACGCCGGCATTCAGGTCATCCAGAAATCGTTCGGCAACATTTTCCGCGAGGGCCTGGGGCATGGTGACGCAAAAATGCAGCGCCGGCGGCAACTGCAGCACATTGAAGCGCCAGCCCCTGGTTTTCATGAAGTCGTTGATATGGAAAACGTCCAGCTCCTCGGACCGGAAGCTGATCACAAAGGTGGGATCTCCAATCAGGGTCAGCGCCGGAATTTTTTCAATGCCGGCTTTAATCCTGTCTGCCACGGCCATGATGGATCTGGCAGCGTTCAGGTAGCCTTCCTCGCCCAGATACACCAGGGCGGCCCAGGTAGCGGCCGTCAATCCGCCGGATCGGCTCCAGGCGGCTGTCGGAGACGCATACAACCCGCCCGGCCAGTCCGGAACACTGAAATACTGATGGCGGCGCAAGCGGTTGCTGCGATACAACACCACCGAGGTGCCCTTGAGGGCAAATCCGTATTTGTGCGTGTCCGCCGACATGGATGTGACGCCCGGCAGGCGGAAATCAAACAGCGGAATGTCATAGCCCAGCTTTTCCAGCCACGGAAAGATGAAGCCACCCAGGCAGCCATCCACGTGCATCCCCACGTTATGTTTCAGAGCGATCGCCGACAGCTTTTCCAGAGGATCGATCAGGCCGTAGGGATAATTGCCGGCACTGCCGACAATGGCCACGGTATTGGCATTGATCCGCGCTTCTACCGCCCCGGGGTCAACCCGGAAGTCCGGTTCGGAGACGGGGATATGCACTATTTTGATCCCGAAGTACTCCCCTGATTTATCAAACGCGGGATGGGCGGTATGCGGCATGATGATTTCCGGTGCCGCAATGCCCTTTTGCTCCCGGCTCCAGTCACGGTAGGCCTTCATGGCCATTAAAATGCTTTCAGTTCCACCGGAGGTCACCGTCCCGCACACCTGGTCCTGCGGATTGTGGGTTTTCACGGCATCGGCATTCAGCATGCTGGCGGTCATGGCGATGATCTCGCTTTCCATTTTGAACATGCTGGGGCAAAGATCAAATTGAATGGTATTCTCGTGGGAAAACAGCGCGAACACTTTGTTTAAAAACGCACGATGCTCGTCGCCGGCATGGTAAAAGGTACCGGAGACCTGGCCGGTTTGCCACTTGGCGTTTTCCTCCTGCGCCATGGCCACCAGCTCTTCCAAAAGTTCATCTTTATGGCGGCCCTTGGCAGGGATGACATCATGGCTGGTAAACCTGCCCTTATAGGGCTTGAACGGATCGGCCGGTTCAGTTTCAGATGCATTTTTTGTCATGGGTGTCCTCCTGCTATCGTTACGCATTCAAGGCAGCGAATATTTTTTTATTTTTCCTGAACAATTGTCGATACTGGAAATACATCCTGTCATAGATTGACCGATTGGCTTGATCCGGCTCGAATACGTGTTTGATCTTGATGATGCCGGGAATTTCATCGAGGGCACGATGTTCCAGCGATACCAGGGCCAGCAGGGCGGTACCCCGAACGGTGGTGTTGAGCGGATCAGCTACCTGATGGATCGGTACTCCCAGAATGTCGGCATGAATCTGGGCCCATAGGTCGGACCGCGCACCACCGCCGGAAAAGCGCAGCCTATCAAAGGAGCGGCCGGCGAACCTTTCAGCCGCATCCCTGGTCCAGCGATTGTTAAAGGCAAGACCTTCCATGATGGCACGTGCCATGTGGCCGCGGGTGGTTTTTAAAGAAAGGTTCATAAAGCCGCCGCGCGCATTCGGATTTTCGCAGGGAGCGATCGAGCCGTTCAGCCAGGGGAGAAAAATAACCCCGCCGCTGCCGGCCGGAGCACCGGCGGCAACGCTGTTAAAGCGTTTGTAGGCATCGTCCGGCCGGAGTCCGGTGTTAAATTCATCATCCGGGTAAACCATGTTTTTTAGAAAGTGCTCGACACAGCGGCCGCCGGTTCCCTGT
>JAFDCJ010000167.1 GCA_019312835.1 Deltaproteobacteria bacterium | reverse complement strand
CAACAGGCGCTGACCACACCGGGCTGCCAGGTGGACACCTGCCGGATGTGCGGGGTCTGTTAACCCGAGCTTCGATGCTGGCTATTCGTTGCCCGATTGCGGATAAACCCAGCCCGGGTGCAAGGAACAAATAGTTGATCGGGTTGATCAATTTGAATAAGTTGATTTCCGATGGGCCGATCGGTCAAATAGACTGAAATCCTCTAACCTAATCAACGATTCAAGCAATCAACCATTTAACTGATACGAGGGTGCGCGTTGCGAGTTGCGGGGTGCGGGTAAAGCGGTTCTGAAGTTTCAAAATGGATATGTTTTCACCACGTAACCCGTAACACGCAACCCGCAACCGTCACAAGCAACTCGTAACGACATGATTTATTTCCACATCCCACCTCAAGCAAATCCAAAATCCAAAATCGAAAACCTCTGTCTTCTGTCTTCTGTCCGCTGTCTTCTTTCTTTATTTAGGCTTGAAATTGCACAATTAAAATGATAGGGAAGTCTCTTTCGAGAAAAAATCAGAGGTCTTGAGGAGCGGATATGATCGAAGGCTTGTTTTTTATGCTTGGACTGGGAGCTGTTTGCGGAATTGTTCTCGGAGCGGCCTCACGTATATTCTATGTCTGGGAGGATCCACGTATCGCGCAGGTGGAAGCCACCTTTGCCGGTGCCAACTGCGGGGGATGTGGATACGCCGGTTGTTCGGCCGCCGCGGTGGCTGTGGTCGGCGGCAAGGCGGCTCCCAGTGTCTGTATTGTCGGCGGGATGGAATCTGCCCAGGCGGCCGCCGAGGTGATGGGAATGGAAGTCGGGCTGGCCGAACCGCTGAAATCCTACAACACCTGTAACGGTGGCAACCGGGCCGAAACCAAATACCTGTACTTCGGTGTGAATACCTGCCAGGCCCAGGTCATGATGTCCGGCGGTCACCGGGAATGCGGCGTCGGCTGCATCGGGGCGGGTGATTGTGTTAAAGCCTGCCAGTTTAATGCCTTGAAAATGGGGCCGGAAGGCTATCCGGTGGTCGACAGAGACAAATGCGTCGGATGCGGTGTTTGCGAACAGGTCTGTCCCAAATCAATCATGAAGGTGCGCACACCGTCGCAGCGCATTCTGCACTTCAACCAGTCCAACGATCGTCTGGCCCCCTGCCGGCAGACATGCCCGGCCGAAATCGATATTCCCAAATATATCGGCCAAATCCGGCAAGGCGACTACGAGGGGGCTGTCAGCACCATCCGGGAACGAAACCCCCTGCTGCTGGCCTGCGGACGGGTATGCCCCCATCCCTGCGAAGTCAATTGCCGACGCGGCATCGAAGACGAGCCGGTGTCCATCAACCAGCTGAAACGATTTGCGGCCGATTATGAAATGAATTCCGGCCAACGCCTGCCGGTTCCCGTAGCGCCATTGAGCGGCAAGCGCGTGGCGGTGGTCGGCGGTGGTCCGGCAGGCCTCACCTGTGCTTTTTTCCTGCGCCGGCTGGGCCACGAAGTGACCATTTTTGAAGCCATGCCCAAACTGGGGGGCATGCTGCGCTACGGCATACCGGAATACCGCCTTCCCAAACAGGTGCTCGACTGGGAGATCGAGGGCATCCTGGAGCTCGGCGTCGAAAGCCGTTGCAATCAAAAATTCGGCACTGATTTTGATGTGGAATCGCTGAAGGCCGACGGCTTTGATGCCATCTTCATGGGCATCGGCGCCTGGCAGGATTCGTCCCTGCGGGTCGAAGGTGAGCAGTTGAAGGGCTGCTGGACCGGCATCAATTTTCTGTCACGCCTGGCCAACGGGGAAAAAATCCCCACCGGTCGATCCGCGGTTATTATCGGCGGCGGCAATACCGCCATTGACTGCACCCGCAATTTGCTCCGACTCGGCGTTGAAGAGGTCAACCTCGTCTATCGGCGCACCCGCAATGAAATGCCCGCCAACCCGGTGGAGATCGAAGCCGCTGAAGAAGAGGGGGTTAAATTCACGTTTTTGGCCGCACCGGTGCGCGTGGTGGGGGATGAAAACGGGGTTACCACGCATCTGGAATACCTGAAGATGGAATTGGGAGAACCGGATGCCAGCGGCCGCCGTCGGCCGGTGCCCATCGAAGGATCTGAAACCTTGATGCAAACCGACATGGTGATCACGGCCATCGGGCAGTCACCGGATGTCTCTTTCACCGAACAGTTGGGCCAACAGCTGGCAGATTTAAAAACGACTCGATGGAACACCATCGAGGTCGATCCGGCAACTCTGCAGAGTGATATTCCCTATATATTTTGCGCCGGGGACGCCGCCACCGGCCCGAGCCTTGTCGTCGACGCCATCGGTGGTGGGCGACGGGCGGCCCGCTCCATTCACCAGTATATCATGGAGGAGGAGGTCAGAGCCGATAGCCGGGAGTTGCAGAAAAATTTGATCGATGAAACCCTGTTCGAATATGTGGAAGGCATTATCAAGAGTAAGCGGGCACCGATGCCGGAACTGCCGGTTGCCGAACGCATCCAATCGTTCGTCGAGGCCGATCAAGTGCTTAGCGAAGAGGCCGCACTTGGCGAAAGCAAGCGCTGCCTGTTCTGCTGCCTGACATGCTATAATCCGGACCGGGCCGCCGACGAAACCGTCAAGATAACGGATTTAAGACCCAATTCCGAGGTTACGTAATTCGAAGTGGTTTCTGAGCCTCGCCTTAAGCTCAAGGGCCCCGCAAAGCGGGATGGCATGTCTGATTTTATTGGGTCAGGGTATGCCTCAAGGCGTCCCACAAATTGAAAGCGGCGTCCCGCCTTCGGCGGGATGGGCAATACATTTCAATTTGGGGGGGCAACGCAGCCATCGAGTTCAAGGCGAGGTTTAGGAATCACTTCTAAAAATTGCTTGAAAGCTTGGCGACTATATGGTAGTCGAAGCTTGACTTTTTGTACTCGCAGCGCATCCAGAAAAAATGTGGGTTCGCCCATTTGCAATAGCGGTAAGAGAGATTTCTTCCGCATCGGTGACATAGACGCTTTATGACATAAAGGTACGGTTGCCTATGTTCTCAAAATTTGAATTGAAGCTGGCGTACGGTCTGGCAATTTGGCTGCTGTTGGTCGGCGTTATATGCTATGCGGCTTTTCCACCCGAAACCCCTGATCAGCCGATCCGGCTGTTATATACACCGGCAGCGGGCAAGGTACTGTTTGACCACCAAACCCATCAGTCGCCCACTGGATACGGCATTTCATGTGGCGACTGCCATCACACCCTTGCCGAGGACGAATATGATCAGGCCCAATCCTGTGTTGAATGCCATGATCCGAATGAGGGTGATGAAGAAGTCCCCAAACGCGGTGATGCCTTCCACAAGCAGTGTGCCGGGTGTCACGAGGCTTTTGGCGCCGGTCCGGTTGAAAAAGACTGCTCTGCCTGTCATGTAATGTAACGCGTTGCACGAAACGGTGGCGGCTCCGGTATGACCGATTAATTTTGCTGGGTATAAAAAGGTTGCGATATGCTAAAAAAATCGTTTCTGGGATTGACCAATCCGCGAATTGACTATGAACTGCTTCCGGTCAAGGTGCCGGAACCCGAACAGGTAACCCCCGCAAAAACGGTTACCCTTTTTCACCCCAAAAACGGAGCGCCATCCGCTGCACCGGTTTTTCAGGTCGGTGACAGGGTCAAAACCGGTCAAAAACTGGCTCTTTTTGCCGATGACCCCGCCTATGTCATCTCCAGCGTCACCGGAACCATCGCCTCTATTTCATCCTATACCGGAGATTACGGTAAAGAATTCAGTGCTATCAACGTCTCGATTGATGAAAATGAGGAATTAGCGGACCCGTTTGATCACCAAAATCCAACTTTGGAAACCGCCATCGCCCATCTGGCGTTTGTCCCGGGCAATCCGGCCTATTCCGTTTTAGCCGATCCTGAAAAGAATATCCATACCATCGTTATCACAGGCGTCGACGACGACCTTCTCATTGCTACCAATCAATACATCGTCACCGCCGCTCTTAACGACATCAAAAAAGGTATCGGTATCCTTAAAGATATCTCCGGTGTCGAGCGCATCATCATGGTCACGGCCGGTGAATCCATGCAGGGTTACGGGCACATCGGTGCCGAGGTAAAGGGGGTTGATACCGTCTACCCGGCCGCCCTGCCCCACATGATTATGAAGGACGTGCTGGGAAAAGTTGTTCCGGCCGGCAGGAATTGCGAGGACATGGGGACCTGCTTCATGACGGCCGAGGCGGTGGCGTCCATCGGCCAGGCCCATGCGAGCGGGCAGATACCGGTTCACAAAACCCTCACCCTGGTTACCAAAGATGGCACCCAGCGCTTGGTTAAAACCACCATCGGCACACCGATCAGGGATATCCTCGATACATACAACGTATCCATCAATGATGAGGACCGCATTATTTTCGGGGGACCGATGCGAGGATCGGCGGTCTACTCGCTGGATCATCCGGTGTTGCCCGATACCAACGGCATCGTCGTTGTGGATCGGTCAGATGCGGCCTATGCCTCCGATTATCCCTGCATCAACTGCGGAGATTGCGTCAGGGTCTGTCCGGCCAGGATACAGGTCCATATGCTGGTTAGATTTCTGGAATCCGGCCAATTTGAAGAAGCCGCCGACAATTATGATTTATTATCCTGTGTTGAATGCGGAATATGCAGCTTCGTATGCGTTTCGAGGATACCGATATACCAGTACATCAAACTGGCCAAATACGAACTGGATCGGGCACGCGCCCAGGAGGCTGCCGAATTGGCGGAATCGACTGAAGAAATGGAGGCAACGGAGGAAATAGAGGTGACGGAGGCAACGGATGCTTGACCAAAAAAAGTTGATCGTTTCACATGCACCCTTCTGGCACAACGGAACCCGGGTTACCAATCGCAGCTATCACACCATGCTGGCCGCATTGCCCGCTTTAATCGCCGGTATTTATTTTTATGGCATTCCGGTTTTCGGCGTCGTTTGCCTTGCGGTGGCCACCGCCATGATATGGGAGCTGGCCATCAATTATGTGACCAAACGGCCGGTCACCATCGGAGACGGTAACGCAGCGGTGATCGGATTGATATTTGCGATGCTGATGCCCGCCACCATGCCGTGGTGGGCTGTGATCACCGGCACGTTCATCGCCGTGGTCGTGGGCAAACAGATATTCGGCGGTATCGGCAGCAATCCGTTTAACCCGGTGGCCCTGGCAATTGCCATCTTGATGTTATCCTGGAAGGATCTGTTCAATTTCGACGGCATGCTGTTGAATTACGACTTTGGTTTCGCCGCCGTCTATCCCCTGGGGCTTGTTAAAGCTTTCGGGCCCCAATCTGTAAAAACGCTCCACATCGGCGACCTGCTCATGGGCCGGCAAATCGGCGGCCTCGGCGCCACCTTCGGCCTGGGGCTAATCCTGGGCGGGTGCTACCTGATGCTCAGGGGCTTTATCCGACCCGAGATATCCATCACATTTTTGGCGGGAGTATATCTGACGGCGCTGGTGTTTAACCTGGCCGATCCGGCGCGCTTTGCCGAACCGGGCATTCACCTGTTGTCGGGCTACACCCTGATCGGCGCCTTCTTTCTGGCCCCTGAAGATGGTTCATCGCCGGTCAATGTCATCCCGATGTTAATCTATGGAGCTGTCGGCGGCGTAATGACGGTTTTGATCCGCAATATCGGCGCCAATGTCGACGGTGTGATCTTGGCCATTTTACTTATCAATCTCATCAGTCCGCTGCTGGACAAGATCAGACCGCAAGCTTTGGGAAAGGTTGTCTAAAATGCGTGAAATGATAAAAATGGTGGTTGTGCTGACCGTTCTGAGCTTCTTTTCGGGGGGCGTGCTGGCCTACCTGCGCAACAGCACCCAGGAACGCATCGATAATCAGGTGTTGGAATTCGTCAAGGGCCCGGCTGTCCGGTCCATCTTCGAAGGCGCCGGCAACGATCCGATTGCCGACCGGTTTACCATCCAGGATGGAGAGGTTGAAAGGACCATTTTTGTCGGGGTTTTCGACGGAGAACCCCGGGGCGTGGCCTTCGAAACGTCCGGCAAGGGTTACGGCGGAGATGTGGGCCTAATGGTCGGCATCGATGTCAAGGACAACAAGTTGATGGGTGTGGGGGTGACCACCCATGGCGAGACCCCCGGTATGGGTGCCAAAGCCAAAAGCGACCCGAGCTTTGTGGCCCAGTATAAGGGCCTGGCCCTGGAGCAAACGATTGCGGTCACCCAGGATGGCGGATCGATCAGTGCCATCAGCGGCGCGACGATCACATCGCGCGCGGTATCCAGTGCGGCTACAGACGCTGATAAAATCTACCAGAAGCTGAAAAGCCAGATTGCCGACAATTTAAAGAAATTCAAATAATAGGGTGACTTAAATGGCGAAATCTCTGACGCAGGAATTTGTAAAGGGCTTATGGGATGAAGTACCGCCTTTTCGGCTGGTGCTCGGACTCTGCCCCGTACTGGCGGTTACCAAGTCCGTTGAAAACGGGATCGGGATGGGTCTTGCCACCACATTTGTCCTGGTCTGCTCCAATATGCTGGTCTCATCTTTGCGCAAAGTGATTCCGGGCAAGGTCCGGATTGCCTGTTTTATCGTCATTATTGCCACCTTTGTAACGGTTGTCGAGCTTGTGATGCAGGCCTATGCCTACCCCCTGTTTCTCAAACTCGGCATTTTTATTCCATTGATTGTTGTCAACTGCATTGTCCTGGGACGTTCCGAGGCTTTCGCTTCCAAAAACGGCATATTTCGCTCTTTGCTGGACGGACTCGGCATCGGCATCGGCTTTACCTTATCACTGGCTGCATTGGCAGCCGTTCGCGAGCTTATCGGCACCGGCGGCCTGACAATCTGGACTGACTGGAACCTGGCTTTTGATGTTTTTGGTCCCGCTTACAAACCTTTTTCCTTTATGGTAGAAGCCCCCGGCGCTTTTGTAGCCCTGGGGCTGATGCTGTGTCTGATGAATCTGGTCGGGAAAAAATAGGAGAAGACCATGGGTGATTTATTTGTCCTTGCCATCAGTTGTATCCTGATTAACAATATCTTGCTGGCCCAGTACCTGGGCAACTGCCCGTTTCTGGGAACCTCCAAAAAAATGGAAACCGCCGTCGGCATGGCCATGGCGGTGGTCTTCGTCCTGGTAATGGCCGGTGTGATCACCTGGATTACCAACACCTACTTCCTGGTAAAATTCGACCTGGAATATCTGCGAACCGTGGCCTTTATCCTGGTAATTGCGTCCCTGGTTCAATTTGTGGAAATGTTTTTAAAGAAAAGCATCCCGGCCCTGTATGCCGGCCTGGGAATTTTCCTGCCGCTGATCACCACCAACTGCGCCGTCATGGGCGTCTGCCTGATTAATATCAATGAAGGCTACTCCTTTCTGGAAGCTCTGGTAGCGTCCTTCAGTTATGCCGTGGGTTTCGGCCTGGCCTTGATCCTGTTTGCCGGCGTGCGGGAAAAAATCCTGCTGGCCCGGGTCCCCCGCCCTTTGCAGGACACCTCCATCGCCCTGGTCACCGCCGGGATTCTCTCGCTGACGTTTATGGCCTTCAGCGTCATGGTCTGATTAGCTCATAGCTGATCGTTCATAGCGTAACTGGCTTACTGGGATAAGGAAAACTGATGGAGGAAAATGGACGGTAGAGGGTCGAAGGTATAAGGCCCAGGGGTCAGGGCGCATGGCACAAGGTGACAAATCAAAGCGCATCGCACGCGATGCGCTTTTTTTATTGCCATTTGCATAAATTCATATCAAAAATTCTGGGTCCGGCAGATGCTGGCAATCTGCACCTGATGTCTTATATTACCTTCAGGTGTCAGAATCGCTTACAAGGCCAAATCGAGATATCTGTCCCCTGAACTCTGTCTTATTTCTTCTGCAATCTGTTCTCTGACCTCTGTCATCTGAATTCTGTCTTCTGTCTTCTGTCTTCTGTATTCTGTCCTCTGTTTTCTGTCATCTGCCTTCTGATCTCTGACACGAAAGGAGGCATCATGTATTCCAGAATCATGGTTCCGCTGGACGGCTCGGCCCTGGCCGAGTGTGTGCTGCCGCATGTGACCGCCATTGCCGGCAGCGTTAAGGCGAAAGAGGTGGTCCTGGTGCGGGTGGTCAACCCCATCCGCCTGCCGGCCAGTGTCCCGGCCACCGGTGATTTCGGATTTCGCGAAAAAGATCGCCGGCAGCTCGAAGCACATCGCAGCAAGACCGCCGCAAATTACCTTCAACAGCTGGCCGACGACCTGGTGGTGGAAGATGTCCATATCAGCCAGACCCTTATCGAGGGCAAGGTGGCGGACAGCCTGGCGGACTATGCCGTCAGTCATGACGTCGATTTAATCGTAATGGCCAGTCACGGCCGCTCGGGGGTCAGCCGCTGGGTAATGGGAAGCGTGGCCGAAAAAATGGTCCGATCTTCCTGCGTGCCGGTTTTGCTGGTGAGAGCGCCGGGCTGTGAACCGAGGGGATAGTTGCGGGTTGCGCGGTAAGGGTTTCGGGGTGGAGAATGGAAAATTCAGAAATTTCAGTACCTCGCAACGCGTAACACGCAACCCGAGCTATATATCATAGAGATAATGACACACATTGCAGCCGCGGGGCGGTTCGGGCATGGCTGCTGTGGCCGCCTCGAGGGCCCTCAGGCGGTTTCCGCCGGGATTGTTCAGCATGCCGTTGACGACTGCCTGATCGTATGCCTTGAGGCGCTGTTCGAACTGTTGGCGATAGAATTTACAGGTCTCCGTCTGCCACAACGCCATCAAATCAGAGTCCGGCAACCGCCCGTAATGAATGTTGGGGATCTCGACTTCCTTGCCCAGAAAAGTCGTCGGTCCGCCGATGGCAAGGTTGATGCAGGGGGCGGCCACGCCGTCATAGCGGATAAAAAGCGAGTCGCGGGGGTCCTGATCGCACACCGACCGTTCCTCGGGGGTGAAGGCAAATGCCGTGGTGGCGACATTCAGCTTTTTGGCCAGCCGCCGGGCTTTTTCAAGGGATTTTTTCAACCGGCGGATATCCCTGGTTTCCCTGGCCCCGAACAGGCCGTGCCCCTTGCCCCTTTCACCGCGAATCACCTCGCATTGTTTGAAATTGATCTGATCAACACCCAGGCGCGACCCCAATCGAACGATATCCTCTACCTGATGGCAATTCAGATCCATTAAAACGAAATTGATCATGATCCTGGGCACGCTTCCGGTTCGCATGGCGGCAATATTGGCCACGTTTTCACATACGCGCTTAAAGTTCGAGCCGATCCGGATCTTCTCATACAGTTGGGCATCGGCTCCATCCATCGAGATGCAGATCCAATCCACGCCCGCATCCAGAATCTGCTGCAACTTCTCCTTTGTTAACAGCAACCCGTTGGATAGAAAGCCCGTCTCACAGCCGGCTGACTGCGCTTCGGCGATCCACTCTGGCAGATGGGGCTGCAGCAGGGGCTCACCGCCACCGGTGAAATCCACCGATTGTATTTCAGGCAGATACGGCCGTATGGCTTCCCAGATCTCCTGTGACATCAATCCGTGATTTTCAAGATTCTGGGCAATCTCCCGCCAGGGGCACATGACGCAGCGAAGATTGCACGCCAGGGCCGGCTCGACCTGTAACAGCCGCCAGCGCCGCTTGCGGGTCCCATTCCGGCCAGATTCTGGCTGCCCCCCGGCTTTGGGAGGAAACAAGCGAGAAAAGAAATTTTTCATGATGAATTCCAGGGTAAAGTAGACGCCGTTTGCAAACGGTTGCGAACACCAAGCGTTATGATAACCATCATCAATTTTGAAAGCAAGCACAACGACGGGTTGCGGGGTGCGAGTTGCGCGGTGAAAAGCAGACAAGTCTGGAATCGAATGATCGGTAACGTGCAAAACGGAACCAAAACATGCCGGCGGGGACCCGCCGCAACGCGCAGTTGACATCAGACCGCTTTTTCTATAGGTTGCGTGTCTATGAAATCCGTCAACGCCATCAAAAATTTCGAATCACGCCAAACGCGCCAAATTGCCGGGACCCTGATTGATCGACCAACATCCAGATTCAACTGGCGCATCATTGTTTTTCCGCTTTTTTTGTACGACGTCATCCGCTATCGCCGACGGCTGCAGGTGCATCGCAAAAACCTGTTTTTCACCAAAAAGTTCGCCCTTCAAGCGGCTGCTCACGTCCATCAGGGCAAGGAGCGTGCCTGGGAGATCCGGCAAATAGAGATTAAAACCGGAGAGGTATTGGACAAGGAAAAGAAAGGCTTTTACACGGACAAAATCCGCAACCGTCAGCTGCGTGAATTCGAATTT
>JAFDCJ010000166.1 GCA_019312835.1 Deltaproteobacteria bacterium | reverse complement strand
TGGACCGGTATCATGGTTCTGACCTACATGTTCGCCCTGATGGGAATTCACGCCTCACCCGCATTTTCCATGTGGGCGTTTGCCAACAAGAATCCCAGGCCCTTCCCGCTGCAACAGGTGTGGGCCTCCACTCTGGGCATCGGCTTTGCCCTGTTCATCTTCACCACCATGCAGGCCATGGGCGGCTGGGTGATGACCCTGTTTAAACCGGACGGTGCAGCCGAGACCATTCTGCCGCTTGCCAATCTGGTCGGTGGGAAGCAGGCCAACCTGGTACCCTACCTGATTCATTTGATGAAAGACACGGCTCCGTTTGCGGTCGGTCTGCTGGCCATCTGTGCGCTGGCCGCCATGCAGTCCACCGGGGCCGCCTACATGTCAACGGCCAGCGGCATGCTGACCCGCGACATCGTCAAAAAATACATCAAAAAGGATATGACCGAAACCCAGCAAACCCACTGGGGACGTATCACCGTGCTCATCGTGGTCGGTTCGGCGCTAGTATTCGCCTCCATTGTGCCGGGGGCCATCGTTATGCTCGGTGGCCTGGCCGTTTCCTACGGGTTCATGATGTACGTGCCGCTGATCGCCACCCTCTACTGGCCGTGGCTGACGCGTGAAGGTGTGGTCGCCGGTCTTTTCTGCGGCATCATCGCCGTGACCCTTACCTTCACCTTCAAGCTGGGCCTGCCGTGGGGGGCTTATCCCTGGACGATCCACTGCGCGGGCTGGGGGATTATCTTCAACCTGCCGATCGCCATCATCATCAGTGCGTTCACCCAGCCGAAGAAAGAGGAATTCGAGCGCCGGATGGAGTATCATACCTTCATCAGGCAGCATGCCAGTCTGTCGGCTGAAAAGAAGCCGTTGATCAAATGGGGCTGGATCATCACCCTGGTATGGTTCTTTTTCGCCATCGGACCGGGCTGCGTCATCGGCAACACCATCTTCGGCGATCCGCTGCAACCGGCCGAGTGGCTCAACGGGATGCCGTCGATCTGGATCTGGCAGGTCATCTGGTGGATTCTGGGTATCGGCATGATGTGGTTTCTGGCTTACAAGCTGGAGATGTCCACCAACATCACCACGGACTTCGAAGCCTTGAAGCATGATATCTACGAAGAAGAACCGGTGGTGGCCGAGGAATCTTCACGTGGACAATCGGGGGTATAGTCTTTAGGATATCGCCCTGAATTCATTATTGCACGGAAGGGGAGGCCGTTGGGCCTCCTCTTCCAAACCCACATTCAAAGAAAGCGGCCCTGAGATATAATGAAACGAATTCTTTTTGCTCTATCCGTTTTTGTCTTTATCATCGCCGGCTGTGGCATCACACTTTCGGATTATGAAAATGCTGTTCTGGATGGTGTTTCCAATCTCAATTTAAACAAACCCGAAAAAGCATATGAAGACTTCAGCCGTGCCATCGATATCGACCCCACACGGGCCGATGCTTATGTGGGACGCGCCAATACGCTGAGTACCCTGGGGCGTTATGAGGAAGCTCTGCCGGACTACAACCGGGCCATTGAAATCGACCCGGAACTGGCCAACGCTTATGCCAACCGGGGATCGGCCCACAGCCACACAGGCCAGTACGAAAAGGCCATTGCGGATTACGAAAAGGCCCTGGAGCTGGACCCCGAAATCGACGATGCGCCGGGATTCCTGGACCGACTTTTCAGCGATGATCCGAATGTTGAAAAAGGAATTCGCAAACACCTTGAGTATTTGAAAGCGAAGGTTAAGGAGTCGCCATCTTAACATCCAACGCTGAAGCGACAGTATCGGCAGGGGCTGTCCGGGGGAATTCAGGTGTCAGGTGTCAGGTGTCAGGTTTCAGATTAATTGATTTAGAATTTGAGGAATTTTTCTATGGATGATTTGGACAGAGCGAATACCTACAATTCCTGAATTCACAATTCCTCAATTGAAGGCTTTCTGAAACCCGAAACCTGAAACTTTACGCCCAACCAGATGACAAAAGGAGGATATTTATGACCACCCCTTATGAAAGCGCATATCAGCAGTCCATACAAGATCCGGATAGCTTCTGGGGCGCCGCGGCTGAAGACTGCCACTGGTACAAAAAGTGGTACAAGGTGCTCGATGATAGCAATATACCCTTTTACCGCTGGTTTACCGGCGGAGAGATGAACACCTGCTACAATGCCGTGGATTACCACATCGACAACGGCCGGGGGGAACAGAACGCCATCATTTATGACAGCCCGGTCACCGATACCGTCAAAAAGTATACTTACAATCAATTGCGCGACGAGGTGGCCCGGTTCGCCGGGGCCCTGGCCGCCCAGGGCGTATCCAAGGGCGATCGGGTATTGATTTACATGCCGATGATCCCGGAGGCGGTTTTTGCCATGCTGGCCTGCGCCCGCCTCGGGGCCGTGCATTCGGTGGTGTTCGGCGGCTTTGCCGCCAAAGAGCTGGCCGTGCGCATCAATGATGCCAAGCCCAAGGTCATCGTTTCGGCATCCTGCGGTATCGAAGTGGCACGGATTATCGCCTACAAGCCGCTGCTGGACGAGGCCATTAATATTGCCGATTTCAAGCCGGATCACTGTATCATCAAGCAGCGGCCGATGGAGGCCGCCGCCATGCAGGACGGCCGTGATCTGGACTGGGATGCGGTGATGGAGGCGGCCCAGCCCCTTGACTGCGTGCCGGTGGCCGCTACCGATCCGCTGTATATTCTGTATACCTCCGGAACGACAGGAATTCCCAAGGGAGTTGTGCGCGACAACGGCGGCCATATGGTGGCCCTTAAGTGGACCATGGGCAACATTTACAATATCCAAACCGGCGATGTCTACTGGGCAGCGTCCGACGTCGGTTGGGTTGTCGGACATTCTTATATCGTCTACGGCCCTTTGCTTAAGGGATGTACCACGATCATATTTGAAGGCAAACCGGTGGGCACGCCGGATGCAGGCGTTTTCTGGCGGGTGATATCCGACCACAAGGTCAAGGTTCTGTTTACCGCCCCCACCGCCTTTCGGGCGATCAAGCGCGAGGATCCCCAGGCACAGCTGATGCAAAACTATGACCTGTCGGAATTCAAGGCCCTGTTTCTGGCCGGCGAACGCACGGACCCTGACACGCTGAAATGGGCCGAAAACAGCCTGAAGGTCCCGGTGATCGATCACTGGTGGCAAACAGAAACGGGCTGGGCCATCGCCGCCAACTGCCTCGGCCTGCATCACTATCCCGTCAAAGAGGGATCGCCCACCAAGGCGGCTCCCGGATGGAACCTCCAGGTGGTGGATGAAAATACCACCCCGGTAAAAGCCGGCAAAATCGGCGCCCTGGTGGTCAAACTGCCCCTGCCTCCGGGGACGCTGCCGACCCTCTGGAACAACGACGCTGGCTTTCTGGCGGCTTATATGGAGGAGTTTCCCGGTTACTATAAAACCGCCGACGCCGGATTCATCGATGAGGACGGCTACGTTTTTGTCATGAGCCGCACGGATGATATTATCAACGTGGCCGGCCATCGTCTTTCCACCGGCGGCATGGAGGAGGTGCTCGCCGATCATCCCGATGTGGCCGAATGCGCCGTACTGGGGGTGGACGACCAGTTGAAAGGCCAGGTCCCCATCGGCTTTCTGGTCCTCAATGCCGGCGTGCAGCGCGATCCGGCCGACATCGTAAAAGAAGTCATCCAGATGGTCCGGGATCGAATCGGGCCGGTGGCATCCTTTAAAACAGCCACGGTGGTCAAACGACTGCCCAAAACCCGTTCCGGCAAAATCCTGCGGGGAACGATTCAGAAGATTGCGGACAATAAACCATACAAAACGCCGGCCACCATCGACGATCCGGTTATCTTAGATGAGATGGAGGAGGCGTTGAATAAAATCGGATATGCCAAGTCCAAAAAATAGTGTGCATCAGCTGAAGCTGAACACATAAGTGCTTAAAATCATTTTTAATATCGCTGAATTATTTAAGATGAAGGGGTTTCAGGCGTCGGGTGTCAGGTGTCGGGATCGGTATTTTGGGAGGGAACAGATAACCGGATATATAGATCGGAGAAATGACCAGAGCGGAAATTCAGATCGAAGATACAATTGTTTGCAGACCTGACACCTGACACCTGACGCCTGAAACCCAATTGAATGAAAGAAACTGTTCATGCCCAAAGAAATCCTGATAGTGGATGATGAACCCAGTATTGTCGTCCCCATCCAGTTTTTGATGGAACAGCAGGGCTACGATGTCCTGGTGGCTGAAAATGGTGAAGATGCCCTGGATGCGATCTACAAATACAAACCGGACCTGATTCTGCTTGACATCATGCTTCCCAGAATAGACGGATACGAAGTTTGTGAAATCGTCCGCCTGAATCCCGAATACCGTGATATTAAAATAATTTTTTTGACGGCCAAGGGTCGTGAGGTCGAAATTGCCAAAGGTCTGGCGCTGGGAGCAAACGCCTATATTACCAAACCCTTCTCCAATACCCAACTTGTCGCCAAGGTCAAAGAGCTTTTAGATAATACCAATGAAGATAGCGGGGAGTAAATTCTGGGGGATTATCGCTCTTGCTTTGGTATCCCAGATCGTTATTGCGGCCGGCTTTGTCGTCTGGATAAAATTCCAGCTGACAGCCGCCGAGGTGGATTTTATCACTGGTCTATTGTGGGCCTACATCGGTCCGCTCCTCGTCATCGCCCTTCTGCTGCTCGTCGTCTGGGTCTGGTCACTGGAATCCGTATTTCGCAATTATATCCGGCCGGTTCCGAAAATAACCGAGAAGGTCAATCTGATAAACACCTCCAATCCGGCCTACCGCCTTCCGGCGGCCGGCGGAGCGGAAATTCGCCAGCTTTGTGAGCGCATCAACGAGGTTGCCCAGCGCTATGAATCCCTGTCGCAGAATCTTGAAGAGAGAGTTCAGCAGGCCCGGGCTGATTCAGAGCAGGAAAAAAATACCCTGGCGGCCATCGTGACCGAGCTCACCGAGGGCGTTTTGATATGCAACCCGGGCGGCCGCATTTTACTGTATAACAACCGCGCCAGGGCGCTCTTAACGGGCAGCGCCGCAAACGGAGAAGAAAACCGCAAGTCGCAACCCGGTGGATCCGATCGCTACATCGGCCTGGGTCGTTCGATTTTCGGAATCATCGATAAAAATCTCCTCGGGCACGTGCTCGATCAGATTACCGATAAATTGCACCGCAAGGACCCGGAGCCGGTAGCGTATTTCGTGACACCGGGTGCCGATGATCGGCTGTTGCGGGTGGAAGCCATCCCGGTTTTGAGTGCCCCCGGAAGACAATTCAGCGGATTGATCTTGATTCTCTGTGATATTACCCGCCAGCTGGAAACAGATAGCGATTTGAACCTTGCCCTGCAGGCGGTTACAAGAGGCTTCAGGGCGTCGCTGGCCGGCGTTCGATCCGCCATTGAAACCATCATCGAATACCCGGACATGGAATTATCCCAGCTCGAAAAGCTCAAGGCCATCATCCATCGGGAATCGCTGAGCATGGGAGAGCTTCTGGAAAGCAATTTAAACTTTGACGGCCAGATCGGCGTCAGCCAGTGGCCCCTGGCAACGATGTCGGCCCAGAACCTGACGGACCTTTTACAGGCTCGGGCGCTCGAAAAGTTCAACGTTCAGATTGAGACGGCCGACAAGGATCAAACCCTTTGGATCAAGGTCGACAGCTATTCACTGCTGCTGGTGCTGCTGTTTGTGGTCGACAAATTGAAAACCCTGATGGGTAGTGCGGAACTTACCTGCAGATTAACCGACCTGGATTGGTATGTCGGCCTTGATTTGATGTGGCCGGGTACCCCGATGAAGATCGAGACCTTGCGGGAATGGGAACAGACGCCGATGGTATCCGAAAGGGAAGGCTGGTCGCTGACCCTGCGCGAAATACTCGATCACCTGGGCTCAGACTTTGGGTCCTACGCCTCCCAACGGCAACCGGGCACTTCCTATCTGCGCTTCTTTTTGCCGGTTGCCGAAGACATCGAACCCCGGCAGAGCAGATCACTGGCCATTTTACCGGAAAGCCGCCCGGAATTTTATGATTTTGACTTATTCGGCCACGCCGGGCCAACAGCTGAGCTTAGCGAGCAGCTGTTGACCGAGTTAACCTATACGGTATTCGACATGGAGACCACCGGTTTAAGACCGGCCGAGGGAGATGAAATCATATCCATCGGAGGCATTCGGATTGTCAACTGCCGCCTGCTGCGCGATGAGCGCTTTGAGCAATTGATTGACCCCTTGCGCTCGATTCCCTGGGAATCGGTGCAAATCCACGGCATCCATTCGGAGATGGTCAGCGGGCAGCCGACCATCGACACCGTTCTTCCCCGGTTTCAGCAGTTCGCAGAAGACACCATCCTGGTGGCGCATAACGCCGCCTTTGACATGCGCTTCTTGCAGCTGAAAGAAGAAAAAACCGGGGTGCGGTTCACCAATCCGGTCCTGGACACGCTCTTGCTGTCGGCCATTGTACACCCGGCCCATGAAGATCACAACCTGGAAGCCATCGCCCAACGCCTGGGAGTCCGGGTGCTGGGTCGCCATACCGCCATGGGGGATGCCGTTGCAACCGGCGAACTGTTTTTGAAATTGCTGCCGCTGCTGGCCGAAAAAGGCATCTACCGGTTGCAAGATGCCCTGGAAGCTTCCAAGCAAACCTATTATGCCAGGATGAAATTTTAGAATTTCAATAGCAATTTAACAAGGCGGTCGCGTAATTGAGAGGGGGTTGGAATTATTTCGTGGAATTAAAAATTCCAAATCACAAGCACCAAATAACAAATAAATCTCAAAATCCAAATTTCAATGACCAAATAATAGATAACTTTTAAATCGTATGTAATCTGCTGAGCCCGTCATTATTCAGAATTCCCCTCCCCTGGCGGGAGGGGATTAAGGGGGGGGGATCTCTGAATTAACCGTTCTCAACAAGTTTGGGTTTTTGAATTTGGGTCATTGGGATTTGTTTGAGATTTGTGTTTAGAGATTTGTGTTTTAATCATCTCGATATCATTTCGTTCCTTTAATTCGCTCTTTTAGGGCGAATTAAGAAGAAAATGACGCCTAGTGGCCACTGGCAGCCGGGATTGCCGGCAGTTCGAAGGAAAAGACCGTGCCTTTGCCCGGTTCGCTGTCAACCCAGATCCGGCCGTGGTGAAAGTCAATAATGCGCTTGGTAATCGTTAAACCGATGCCGGTACCGGTGGGACGCCCCTGGGTCGGGTTTTTAATCTGGCGAAACGGTTCGAAAACTTTGGCTTGATCTTCGGGCCTGATGCCAATGCCGTTGTCCTGGACTTCAACCCGCAAATGATGATCGGCCACCCGCAGGCGCACGACAATCATTCCGCGGTCAGGATCACAAAATTTGACGGCGTTGGAGATCAGGTTGACCATCACCTGGACCAGGCGGTCGCGGTCTCCGGATACCGCCGGAACGTCTTCGGCCAGATCCAGGTCCAGGGTGATATTTTTGTCCAGGGTCAACTGCTGGGTGCTGACAACCGCATCTTTGACAACTTCTTTGAGATCCAGTGTTGCAATCACCCAGTCCAGCTTGGCTGATTCGATTTTCTCGTAATCCAGTATTTGGCTGACGAGACGTATGAGCTGCTCACTTTCTTTGATGATGATGCCGGTAAAGTCCGACAGCTGTTTGGCATCGATTTGCGGGTGGGAATAAATAATTTCAGCCAGGGATCTCACAGCGGTCAAGGGAGTCCGCAATTCATGGGTGACAGTGGATATAAAATCATCCTTGAGCCGGTCCAGCTCCTGCAACCGGATGTTGGCCTCCTTCAATTCGGTCGTCGCTTTTTCCAGCTCGCGGCTGTAAGCAATGACCTGGCGGGTTTCATCAAGGATGTTCAATACCTCTTCGATGCCCAGGGGCTCTTCTTTGACGACTGAGGACACCATGATGCGAGCCGAAGCCGATCCAACGGCACCGGTCAGCAATTTTTCGACATGACCGACCAGATCCGCATCGGCGGTGGCATGGTCATCCCAATTGATATTGCGCCGTCGGGCGTAACCGGACAGCTCTTCTTCCGCTTTGGTTTTGCCGAGAAACCGTGACAATAAGGACCGCAGGTCCGGCAAATTGACGGTACCCCGCCGGAAAAGGGAGTCGCCGGTTTCGCCGGAATACTTGAAGACATCGACGAACAGGGCGGCCTGGGTATGCTCGATCGCCTGGGGACGGCCCAAAACGGAAACCGTGATATAAACGCTCACATTGGTCAGGATGCTCCAGAAAGCGGCATGGGATACCGGATTGAAATGCTGCAAGCCGAACAGTTGGTAGGGTTTTAGCGGTTTGATGCCAAAGGGGCCGGCGGTTAAAAAATCCTGGTGAATCAGGCCGATCTGGACCAGGGACGGCAGGAAAATTGTATATGTCAGGACGGTGAATCCGGCGATCAAACCGCTGATGGCAGCGGTACGGGTGCCGCCTTTCCAGAAAATTCCGCCAATCAGGGCCGGCGCAAATTGGGCCACGGCCGCAAAAGACATCAGGCCAATGGAAACCAGGGCATAGAATCCGCCCAGGTAGTGGAAATAGGCATAGCCCAGCATCAAAACCAGGATAATGCTTCCCCGGCGGATAAACAGCAGCAAACCGGTCAGTTCGCTGCTGCGGGACATGGCCTTGATCGGCAAGCGCAACAGCACCGGCATGACGAGATCGTTGCAGATCATGGTGCTCAAAGCGATGGTTTCGACGATCACCATACCGGTGGCGGCGGAAATCCCCCCAACATAGACGAATAACGTCAGCAGTTGCTGCTTGCCGGCCATGGGCAGCGTCAAGACAAAGGTATCCGCATCGATACTGCCGTCGGCAAACTGCAACATGCCGGCGAATGCAATCGGCAAAACAAAAATATTGATCGCCAGCAGATAGAGGGGAAAAAGCCAGATGGCCTTGTTTAAATGCTCCTCGTTGACGTTTTCAACAACGATCACCTGAAATTGACGGGGCAGCAGGAGAATGGCCATCATCGAAAGAAAAGTGTACATTCCCCAATCAATATAGGTGAAGCCGCCGGCATTTATGGTTAAAAGCTCTTCGAAAAAGGGATGGATTTGCCGGGGAGCATCGATGGTCAAAGCACCTTGCAGATCGGAAAAATGGTGGGCTTTTTCGAATAAATCGGCAAAACCATTGTAAAGCCCGTAAGTTACGAAAAGTCCTACCGCCAAGAATGCCACCAGTTTAATGATCGACTCAAAGGCGATGGCCGCCACCAGTCCCTCGTGCCGCTCGGCGGCATCCAGATGACGGGTGCCGAAAAAAATGGCAAAAACGGCCAGCATCAGGGCAACGTAGAAGGCCGTATCGCCAAACACCGGTATATCGGCGAAAATTGATGTCATTTCAATTTCGGGATACTGGTTGATCAGAAAAAAGGTGGTGGATATGGCTTTGATCTGCACGGCTATATAGGGAATGACCCCCGCAACGGCAATGATCGTGACAACGCCTCCCAGCGTTGGGCTTTTTCCATAGCGGGAAGCAATAAAATCGGCGATGGAGGTAATGCGATGCACCTTGCTGATGCGAATGATTTTTCGCATGATCAGCCAGCCCAGTGTGACCATCAAGGTGGGTCCCAAATAAATGGGGAGAAAGCTAAAACCACTGCTGGAAGCCAGACCCACGCTACCGTAATAGGTCCAGGCCGTGCAGTAAACCGCCAGAGAAAGGGCATAGATATAAGGATTGCTGATGATGCTGCGACCGGCATCTGCCCGCTTATCGCCATAATAAGCAATCACAAATAGAAGACAGACATAGCCGAAAGAAACAAATAAGATGATACCGGTTTGTAACAATTACCGACCTCCCGTTTCGCCGGGAGCATCTGCGTCGTCCTTGGAACGGAACAGCGTCGCCAGGGCGGTGAGACTGATAAGCAGGCACCAGACACCGAAAAAGTAGACGTACAGCAGCGGTAAGCCGAAAATCAGGATTTTCAGATTGACCAGAGACAGGATCGGATAATTCAACAACACGCAGCCAAGCAAGAACAGCGCAATGAGGCGTTTGTTTTTTTTGCTGTCACGGGTCATGGATCGTATGTCTCCAGGTCGTTAGCCCAAGGATACGACAGGCAGCGGATATGAGAACTGCCGCTACCATAAACCAATCAGGTCCAAGTGTCAATTTTGATTGGTGCCCCAGGACAATTCGTAATTGGGGCCTTGTGGCATTTTTAAGGATTTCTCAATCAACTATTATCGGAAGTACTTTAAGGTTTTTGCGTGTTGTGGTAGTGTATCAGCAGTCAACGACCTCCCGCAAAGCGGGTGGCGTGGACTTGTCGGCCTCGGGCGCGTTTCCCCGCCCTTATGGGCGGGAGAAGACAACGGCACGTCCGTACATTAAACGTTGCGGGTGTAATCTGCCTCAGGCGGATTTGAAAACAACCACCAAACGCAACGGTTCAACAATGGTGACATCATGAAAGATGAAATATTTAAATATTTGGCTAATTTGCCGCCCTTTGCCAAGTTGCCTGAAGAAGACCTGGCAATGGCGGCTGAGCAGGCTTCCGTCAAAACTTTCCCTAAAAAGACAATTCTGTCCGTTCAGGGCCGGACGACACTGAAGCATGTGTACATACTCAAAGAGGGCTCGCTGGAGTTGTTCTACGAAACCGAAAATGAAAAAACCCTTAGCGGTTTTTTAAAACCGGGGGAAATTTTTGGTGGCATCTACATTTTAATGAATGCCGGGCTTTCGGTCCGAACAGTCCAAACCGTTAATGACGCCACGCTGTATACCTTGCCCCAGGATGTTTTTTTAGACCTGTGCAAGCGCTATGATTTTTTCTACGATTTTTTTGCCGAAAAATTCCGTGACCGTATGTCGAATGAAGCCTATGCCTCGGTTGCCACCTCCGGCCAAATCCAGCATTTTCTGTCCCGGCTGGTCCCGTTCTCCTTTTTGCCGGAGGAAGAAATTGACGGGATCGCCGCAGCGATTTCCGTTATCTACCAACCGGAAGGTACCGAGCTGTTTCATCAGGGCCGGGGCAAGGTCGACCATCTGTACATCATCAGTAAAGGCGCGGCCGAGCGTTATTATGAAGAAAATGATGAAAAAAGGTTGCGCGGCTTGCTGGGCGAAGGCGACATGTACGGCGGGATTTCCCTGATGATGAACAACGGCATTCCTATCCGCACCCTTAAGACCACCGAGGACTCGCAGTTTTATCTGCTACCCAAAGACGACTTTCTCGATATATGCAAAAAGCATGAGGTTTTTTCCGACTACTTTACGGACACCTTTGGCAAGCGAATGCTGGATCGCTCCTACGCAGAAATTATCAGCACTAATTTTCGACCGCGGGAGGACGCCAGCCAATTTTTCAACCTGCCCGTGGCAGATATCTGTAACAGGGAACTTGTGGCCTGTGATCAGGACCTGCCGATACAGGCCGCGGCAGCTATCATGACCGAACATAACTCAAGCTCCATTTTCATCCGCGAGCCCGGTGCGGACGTGGTGGGAGTGGTCACCGACAATGACCTGAGAAAAAAGGTCACGGCCACCGGAATGGATATATTAAAACCCGTGTCGGCAATCATGTCTTCCCCGCTGCGCACCGTTTCGTCAAACGCCCTTGTATTTGAAGCGCTGATGGAAATGATGCAGCAAAATATCAAGCACCTCGGCGTCCGGGATGCCCGCAACCGGGTCACCGGCGTTATCACCAACCGGGATCTGCTCAAGGTGCAGGGACAATCGCCTGTTTTCATCGTGCGCGAAATTAGCGGGGCCAAACTGGTCAACCAGGTCGTTCAGATTCGCCGACAGGTTCCCCGGCTGATACAAACGCTGATCAACACCGGGGCCAAAGCCCAGAATATCACCCGCTTTTTAACCACCGTTTCGGAAGCCATTTTAGAAAAAATCATTGGTTTCGCCCTCAATGAAATGGGCCCGCCGCCGGCACGATTTGCCTTTATGGTGCTGGGCAGCGAGGGGCGCAAGGAGCAAACCCTGAAAACCGATCAGGACAATGCAATTGTCATTGAGGATGTCCCCGAGAACTCCCGTGATGAGATCATGAAATATTTCCTGTCCTTTGCCGAAAAAGTCTGCACCTGGCTCAACGAGGCCGGCTATGATTTCTGCAAGGGCGGCGTGATGGCCCAAAATCCCCAGTGGTGCCAGCCACTGGCCAGGTGGAAAAAATATTTCACCCAATGGATTCACACGGCCGAGCCCGAAGCCCTGCTGCAGGCCAGCATCTTTTTTGACTTCCGGGGCGCTTACGGAGATATGGATCTGGTCGATGAATTGCGCCAACACCTGTTTGCCTCCCTGAAAGGGTGGCCGGGCTTTTTCCGCCATCTGGCTGAAAACGCCTTATTCTTTACACCCCCGATCGGTTTTTTCCGAAATTTTCTGGTTGAGTCTAAAGGCGAACATCGCGATACGTTCAACATCAAGGCTGCCATGCAGCCGGTTGTGGACTATGCCCGCATCTACGCCCTGAATTATAAAATACCGGAGACCAATACGTTTGAGCGCATCAATCAGCTGCTCGACCAGGAGAAGATCTCGCCCCAGGAACACAACGAGCTGGAAACGGCTTACAGCTACTTGATGCAACAGCGATTTGCCAATCAGGTCAAAGCCGCCATGGATGGCAGCTCTCAGCCCGATAACTATATAAATCCCAAGCACCTATCCCGCATCGAGCAGACCTTGCTCAAGGAGATTTTTAAAAGAATCGAGAAATTCCAGGGCAAGCTCAGCTTTGATTTCACGGGGCAGGTATAATAGACGAGTTGCGGGGTGCGCGTTATGCGTGGCGTGTTGAGAGTTAGGATTTGGAGGCCGAAAAGGTTTCAGTGTGCAGACGACAGGAAACAAATGACAGATGACAGAATGCAAATCAGTGTCATCAGGCCCATGTTCTGTTGCATTGATCAGTACTCATAGCCTTCAGATGGGGCATCTGTCTTCTGACCTCTGTCCTCTGTCTTCTGACCTCTGTCCTCTGTCTTCTGAACCTTGAATCTCAGTTCTTTTCTTTGCGGAGCTGTTCCTTTTTCTTGAGCTGCGAAAAAGCCGATCGATAAGCGACGTAATATTTATAAATATTGCTGACGTATTGAACCGTTTCCCTGCCGATATCCTGGGCCGCCACAACCTCCACGTTGTAAAACCACCGATTGGGGTCCAGGCCCTTGTCAGTCGCCTTTTGGCGAAGATCCCTGATCCGGGCCGGTCCGGCGTTGTAAGAAGCAAGCGCGAAAAGATTCTTGTTGCCATCATTCATCGGTTCGTCTGCATAGTAACGATCGATGATAAAGCGCAAATATTTGGTCCCGGCGTGGACATTTTTTTCCAGTTCTTCGATGTCAGGGATAGCGATGTTCGGATCGGCCGCCGTGGACGGCAGGATCTGCATCACACCGACAGCCCCTCTCTGGCTGCGCTTACTGTTGTCAAGCCCTGACTCCTGATAAGCCAGAGCAGCGATCAAGAGGTGATCGAAGTTGTATTTAGCAGCGTATTTTTTGAAAACAACAACTTTATCGCTAAACTTTTGCATTTCTTTGTCGTCAAGGGCGTTTTTAACATACCGGGTACTCTTTAGGTAGCGTTTGAGCAGCATATTGCCGATCATGGTTCCCTTTTTATGGTCCTTGACAAATTCATTTACGATGGCCTTGAGTTTAGGGCTTTTTTTGCGAAAGGCCCAGGCGATCTCGGCGCCATTTCTGACGGTGACGTCATCGCGCACTGTAAGGTTATCAAAAATTTGGTTCCAAAAATGCGCTTTGTGGCTGTCCATGATGATCATGGGAATGAGGCCGGCGTTGACCATCTCGACCAGATCTTCATCCTCGAAACTTTCTGGTGCCGCAATCAATCTCATGGCCGGTTTACCGCTTTTTTTAAAAGAAGCATTCAACCCGGTCAGGCTTTCGTAATAGCTGCTGGACTTGCGCACGTGTATTTCTTGACCGGCAAGGTCATCGATACTGTTTACCTTTGGAGCCGCCGGACCGGTTACCAGCAGCTCTTTGACACCGGTCAGTGTAGGGTCTGAGAAATCCACCAGCTTTTGCCGCTCGGGCGTGATGGTCAGGTTGGCAACCGCGACATCGCCTAAGCCATCAACCAGGTGGGCCAGGATTTTATCGCGCGGGACAGGATAGAAAACGACATGCACCTGCAAGGTTTTCGTTTTATACTTCTGGTTGATAAATTTTTCGAATTCCTTGAGAAGATCATAGGCAAGGCCCCGCTGGCGACCGTGGTCCAAAAAGTAAAAGGTTTTACTGTATGCCACCAGCACGCGAATCACCCGGGCCTTCAGCATGCCGTCAAAATCGCCTACCCATTTCTTGTTGGGCACCTCGGATTGCGCCTCAGGAGGCGCTTTATCAGATGCTTTGGCTGCAGGACCGGCCATCAAACATGCCGTGATCAGAAACGCCAATATCAGGCAGCAACGGATCGGGCCGTTGTTAGGGGGCCGTTGTTTTGTCAAGCGCAGATAGCCCATTACGATCCTCTTGCAAATATATTGAAATGTTGACAATAAGGATTACCATTTATAAGAATTACTGTCAATTCAAATGGTTGCCATCAAAGCCAATACCACCGCAGGAAAAAAAGTATGTCCGCAGGTTTCCGACACCGCTTGATCATCTTCACCCGTTATCCGGAGCCCGGTGTCACTAAAACCCGAATGATACCGGCGCTGGGCGCCGCAGGTGCGGCCGATCTCCAGCGCGGGATGACCGAAGATTTGATGGCCAAGGTGAAGGCTTTGATCGCCCGGCAGCCTTTGACGGTTGAAATTCGCTTTGATGGCGGCAGTGAAAAACTCATGCGCAATTGGCTGGGGCCAGAATTTATCTATGCGCGCCAGGGCGAAGGGGATCTCGGACAGCGAATGCAGCGGGCCCTAGCGGAGGGGTTTCAGACCGGCTCGACCGCGATCGTCATCGTCGGCTCGGATATACCGGATATTTCAAATGCCATCATCGCGCGTGCCTTCGAAGCGCTCAACCATTACAAATTGGTGCTGGGCCCGGCCGGCGATGGCGGTTATTATCTTATCGGCCTGCAGAAAGCCGAGGAAAATATAGCGTATCCTGAATTATTCAAGGATATTAACTGGGGAACGCCCCGGGTCCTCCCCCAGACCACGGCCGCGGCCGATCGACTGGGAATCAGTTATGCCCTTCTTGATACCCTCAAAGACGTCGACCGTCCTGACGATCTCAGGATCTGGAAGCGCGCCTTGCGATCCGGATCGGATCCAGGCGGCCAACCGCGCCTGTCCATCATCATGCCAACCCTGAATGAAGCCGCCGAAATCGAGAGGTCCCTTGGCAGACTTTCGGCATCCGATACCGTCGAAATCGTTGTGGTTGACGGCGGCAGTCGTGACGGCACCGCTGAAAAGGCCCGGCATTTCGGTGCCCGCGTGTTGTCGGCGGCACCATCCAAGGCCGGGCAGATGAACGCCGGCGCGGCTGAGGCGCGCGGCGACGTGTTGTTGTTTCTGCACGCTGATACTTGCCTGCCGGGACAATTCGAACAAAAGGTCCTGGCAACCGTGAAGCGTAACGGTGTTAGCGCCGGCGCCTTTACGCTGGGTATCGATTCTGAGGACCCGGGATTGCGTTTCATTGAATGGGCCGCCAACTGGCGGGCCCGCCGATTCCAACTGCCCTATGGGGATCAGGCGCTGTTTGTTTCCCGGCAATTGTTTTTCGACATCGGCGGTTTTGCCGATTGCCCGATTATGGAGGATTTCGAGTTGGTCCGGCGCTTGAAAAAAATCGGCAAAATAGCCATCTTGCCGGATGCGGTTACAACCTCGCCCCGGCGATGGCAAAATTTGGGGATATTTAAGACCTGGCTTTTAAATCAAATTATATTAGCAGGTTACCTTATCGGAATCCCGCCTCAACGACTTGCCGACTGGTACCGACGCGAAAAAGGAAGAATCAATGCAAAGAAAGTTTAGCCCGTTGGCCGGTGTGCCCGTTAGCCCGTTCGCCTGCTTAAAAATAGAGCCTATCAGTTTACACCGGATAGTGTGCCGTCCCATCAACTAGGCTTCAAAAAGGTCGTTGCTCCCCGAAACAGACTCTGCAAAATGTCAGCAGACTCCTAATTTCTGAACGTCATGCCGGACTTGATCCGGCATGACAAGAGCGTATTTTCTGTAAAACTTCCGGGGCGCTACACCAACGGGCAAACGGGCCTAACGCGACAACCTCCTTCGGTGAGCATCCCAATCCCCAGGCTGACTGATGAGAGATTTTTTTTGTCATCATCTCAATTTCCATTCAAGTTTTGCGGATTCTTTCCGATACCAATGATAGTCGGAGTGACCGCTGTCGGAACATACCTTCCGTCTCCAGTGCAGCTCTCTGGACTTGCCGAAACCATAATCGGCCCTTTGTTGAGTCAACGACCACCCGCAAAGCTGGGTGACTTGGATTTTCCCGCCGTTATTGGCGGGGGAAGACAAAAGCACGCTGGTGCTTTAGACGTTGCGGTTGTAATCCGCTTCAGGCGGATTTGAAAACAACCAATCACCAATTATGAATAACCACAATTCCCACAAAATTCGGTTTGAACGACCCGATCTCGGCGAATTGACCCAACGCTACACCGTCGTGGATCTTCATTTTCATTCCGTATACTCGGATGGAAACAACACGGTCAGCGCCATCGCCCAGAGGGCCCTGGAGCTGGGTATCGGCATTGCCATCACGGACCACAATGAAATCAAGGGCGCCGTTGAAATGGACGAGCATCCGGGAATTCTCAACATCCCGGGTATTGAGGTCACCTCCCGTGAGGGAACCCATTTGCTGATCTATTTTTATGACATCCAGAGCCTGAAAAAATTCTACCAGAGAGACATCCGGCCCCATATGGGTCACGACATCATGAGCGCAACCGGTTTGGAAATGGAAGACATCATCCAAAGGGCCCGGGCCTTTGAAACCCTGGTGGTATTTCCCCATCCCTACAGCGCCACCTTTACCGGGATTCAAAACACGTATTTCTCGGAGAACCGCCTCGAGCGGCTATTCGAAATGGTTGACGGAATCGAAGTTATCAATGCCGAAAATCTCAAGAAGTGGAACCTGCGCAGTGCCCTGCTGGGGTTTAATCTCGACAAGGGCATCACGGGCGGCAGTGACGGGCATCGCCTGCCCCAGATGGGAAGGGCGGTTTCCTATGCCGCCGGTGGCAAAGATCGCAGGTCCTTCCTGGATGCGGTCAAAGGCGGACAAACCCGGGTGATCGGAAAAGAGATCGATATCATTCGAAAAGTCAGATCAAATAGTGTGAAGCTGCGCACGAATATCAAAAACTATCCGAAGCTGGTGGGAAAAAACCTGAGGTACAGCTGTTCGGTCATTAATTCAAAATCAAAACTCGTCAGGGAAACCGTCCGGCGCAGCTTCACCGAAAGGATCAAGCAGAGACGCAAAAAATACGGGCTCGTCTAACCAGCCATGGACGGATTAGGCGCCTGAATCGCCATCCATTTCGGATCGTTTTTTAAATTGCGTTCCCCCGCATTCCGGGCAGGCTGTAAAGGACCGATCACCGGAATCATCGGTTTCCTCGGTCAGCTCCGAGGTCATACCGCGCCAGCCGCAATCAATACATTCCATTTCCCAGTCATCCATGAGACCTCCTAGGTGCTCAAAAGCCATCTCACTGCGGTCTAGATAACCAGGTCATATCTTACCTAATTTCCATCTCAAAGGCAACTAGGTGAGCGTGCCGCGCTGCCTGAACAGGTCCAGACTTCTTTTTTCAATTAAAACAGCTCTGTTTGCACGCACGGATTGAATTTGTCCGAATTCGATCAGCTGGTAAATTATCTTGCGTCCAACACCTAAATATCTGGCGGCTTCGCCAACCGTCAACAACGGGAAATGTATATAGTTATCTTGTTCCATTACACAACCTGCAAATACTTTAATAAATTTTTGGTATAAATTTTAATTACTTAGATCTTGACTAATATGAGAGGTGTCAGGAGCTTTCACTCACAGAACACCTTAATCTAAAACAGAAATTTTGTATGACAAGGAAATGGGAAAAAATCATCTGCAATACCTGGGAGTTAATCCTGCACCTAAAGAAATGAGACAGATCTGGATCTGACAATAGGCCAGACAGTGATATATTGACAGTCTCTGGCGGAATTATATGTGGTTAAAGCCTTTGCTAAATAGCGGAAAGCGCAACCGAGGTCCAAATAATTGGAGCTGATGATATCTCAGCTTTTCAGGAATCTCTGAAAGCTTTTATACGTTGGAGATAGTACAAGTTTTAGAGCCTGAAAAAATCCGAGATATTGTGATGGTATCAGTATTCTCGGAATAAAAGCGTTGAACACATCATGTTGATCAGGAAGTCAGATTTGAAAGCCTTTCTGAAATTTCCCTTGCCTTAACAAGCCAACCGTCCATTCCCATCTCCCGGAACTTCCCTTCCGCCTTCTTGAGATTGTCTATGGCCTTTTCTTTCTTACCCCCATTCAGATAGAGTTCGCTCAGGTAAAGATTCCCTAAGGGATAATTTGCTTTTGTTTTTAATTCCTTGTAAATCTCGATCCCTTTCAGGATACACCCCTCGGCCTTTGTGATTTCCAGAGGCACCGCTTTTCCCAATATAGTTCCAAGTAAGAGCCAGGATCCCGCCTCTATTAGCTTTTCATTATTCTCTTGAGAAAACCTCAATGCCTCTTCCGCAAGGCTTCGGGCACTTTTTAGATCGCCCAAGTCCAGGTGAATCCAACCTAAATAAGAGTGAGCCATGGACAAAAACGCCTTAACCCCGCTTTCATATTGGACCTCAAGGCCCTTCTCCACATGCCTTTTGCCGGTCTCAGAATCTCCAAGCATAGCGCACGCATATCCCAGACCGATCAGACTAACGGCGGACCCGAAGACCCATTTCGCCTCTTCGTTGTACTTGACCCCTTTTTCAAAACGCCTTTTTGAAGCTCTCCAGTCACCTTTAACAAGATAAAAACGGCCGTATTGAATTTCAACAAGTCCCAAAGCTGTCATGTCTTTCATTTTAAGGGCATTACGAACAGCCTTTTCAAGAAAGGCCTTTCCTTGATCAAAAGCTCCCAAATTGCCCATTCCGTGACCGCAAAACGAGCAGATAAGAGAATATGGATTCCATCCCATAGAAAAAGAGTCAGCTTCCCTTTCTGCTTTTTCAATCAGGGCAATTACGTCCGGTGCAATATCTACTATTTTGTAATATTCCCCCGTCTGGGCGTAAGGAATAGAAAGACCAAATGCAAGAGGAGGCATCAGGTCAATATCTCGGTTCTTTCGGGCCTGCACAAAAGCATCCTCAGAATATTTCATCCCCAATTGAGGATTTCCTTTTTGTGTGTGATATAAACCTATTGCGTTATAGAGCTTTGCAAGACGCCTCTCATCCCCCAGCTCTTTTAAGAGTTTCTCCCCTTGCTTAAATATACCAAGGGATTCCTCAGGAAATCCCAAGAATACCAAAGGCGGTATTATCAAACTGATAACCTTAATCTTTTCCTTTTTGTTCTCCGCGGTTGCAGGTAATTTATTGAGCAGACTTAAGGCGAGTTTGTAGAAATCACAAGCCTCCCTGTGGGAAAAGTTTCCTTCTGCCTTATCTGCTGATAACTTGGCATATCGCCAGGCCTTTTCAAGACGGTTGCTTCTTGAGTAATGGTAGGCTAACACCTCGTAGAATTTTTCCAGCCGTTCGGCGTAGAGTTCTTCAATGGCCTTTCCTATTTTGTCATGAATCTCCTTCCTTTTCTCTAAAAGCAGACTGTTGTATGCCACCTCCTGAATAAGGGCGTGTTTGAAGATATATTGAAGTTCAGGAAATAAACTTTTCTCATAGATGAACTCAAGGCTCTGAAGATTTAAAAGATTGGACTTGAGTTCTTCTCGCATACCTGTAATGCTATGAAGTATGCGAAAGGTAAAGTCCCGACCCACCACGGATGCCATCTGCATGGTATGCTTGAGATTCTCTTCCAGCCGATCTATTCTTGCACCAATTATCCCTTGAATTGTAACCGGCACCCGGATCTCATCAATATTTATGTTCAAGATAAACTGATTATTTTTTTTCTCAATTGAACCGTTTTCCAATAACGTATAAGTGAACTCTTCTACAAATAAAGGGTTTCCCGCAGAACGATTTAAAATTAGATCCTTTAATTCCGGTGCTACGTCAACTTCCTCCAGAATTGATGATACCATTTTAGCGCTGGATTCTATTGACAGCTGATCCAAACCAATTTTGCTGTAGTATGTTTTATTACTCCATTGATGGTTGTATTCTGGACGATAAATCAAGATCAAGAGAATCGGAAGCTGGGCCATCGAGTTAATAATATAGCTTAACAAGTCTTCTGATGTTTTATCGATCCAGTGCATATCCTCCACAGCAACAATCTGAGGCCTTTCTTTACTCAACCGCAAAAATAGATTCTTCAGGGCATCGAATCTTCGCTCACGTCGCTGTTTAGGCTCAAGATTGAGCCAAATTTCATCATCTATCTTTAACGAAAGCAAGTCGTGGAAAGCAGGGATTGAATCCGAAAAAAAATCCGAATCGATTGCGGAGAGCTTTTCGGTAATAGTCTTCTTTGTGATGTGTTCCCGCTGATCTTCGCCAATATGGAAATATGACTTGAGAATATCCAAAAACGGCAGGTAAGCCATGGAGCTAAAATATTGAAGGCACCGACCTACATGATAATTAAAGTCATTACCATCAAGGGAGTGTATGAGTTCACGTAACAATCTGGACTTACCGACACCGGCTTCGCCCATAACACCTATTACCTGCCCGGAACCATTGGCTACTTTTTCCCAGGCATTCTTTAAGGCGGCCATTGAGTTTAGTCGACCAACAAATCTTACCAAACCCCTTGACATAGAAGCCTCAAACCTTGTCCGCACTTTGCTGGGTTTATTCAATTTATAAATTCGTTGAGATTCTTTTTTGCCTTTCACATATGCTAAGCCCAAGTCTTCGCAATCAAAGTATTCCTTGATCAGGCGATAGGTGTTTTCAGATATCTGAATATTGCCAGGTACGGCCATTGATTCCATGCGCATGGCAAGGTTGACTGTGTCGC
>JAFDCJ010000165.1 GCA_019312835.1 Deltaproteobacteria bacterium | reverse complement strand
ATCAATCAAATCGGGAAATGTTTCATACCACCAGGGTGATTCTTCCTCCCTTAATTCCTGAAGTTCAAAAATCAAAACGTATTTAACCCTACTATCAACCTCCATTGACGGTTTGTATAAAACAATCCGTTGGATTCTTACTATGCCATAAAGCTCTTTCTTGGTATATTCATCAACAAATTTATCACTGTTATAATATTCCGCCCATCTGAGGGCATGTTTTTTAAGGGAGTCAAGGTCTAAATTTTTGAATAAACCTGAATTCTTTTTATCGGGCATGACGCGCCTCCTGAAGCGCCCTGGTGAGGATTCATGGGAAAGCGGCCCAGGATTGCCACCTTGTCGGGTCATGATCCCTATCCCCTGAAATAGTATAGTTTTTTGTTAACTTCTAAGTCAATCAGCTATTCAATTAATACTTGAATTCAACTCAGACTGTGCTATGTTGCGCCCTTTATAGGGTGCATATAGGGTGCATTTACTTTCACTATCTAGTACGATTTGATAAATATCAGCACCCATAAGTCATCGATATTATTATAACCGATTAATATCATTAGCCTTTTAAAGCAACTGGCAGTCATGAGGTCAGGGGTTCGATCCCCCTCAGCTCCACCAGTTAATCAAAAGGTTAGTATCATCAAGCTAACCTTTTTTTATTGGCTTTTAAGCGCATGTGCTATAATAATCATCAGTGCAAGCCATCTTGGAAAATGTGAGATAATTTATCGTACCATCAGTGAGTGCGGGACGCATTGAACCATCGCGCGGCGACGCGATAATCTCCTTAAGACGGAATGACCCTGATGATGTCACCACATTGCAAGCGTATATTTTTCAAAGCCCTGGGGATTTTCCTGGCAGGATGTGCGGCGCTGATGACGGTAGCCGCTGGCACCGTTTCAGCAGCAGGACCTGAGCGGCAAGATGCGCCCCCGCCCGGCGGCATGGCGGTGACAACCCGGAAATCTCCGGTCCATCTCTATTTTACTGATCGCAGCAGCTATTTTTTAAGGGCCGAACAACGGGTGGTCCTTCATCCGGAAGAGCCGCTGGGTTTAGCCGTTTCCATCGTTGAGGCGTTAATAAAGGGCCCCCAAAAGGGTTCGCTGAAAACGATTCCGGCCAACACCCGGCTCAACGCAATTTATATTACCCCTGACCGCACATGCTATGTCGATTTGTCGGAGGCCGTCAGGAAAAATCATCCCGGCGGCAGCAAATCGGAACTATTAACCATTTATTCGCTGGTGAACTCTCTGGTCTTGAACGTCCCCGAAATAGCGCGTGTTCAGATCCTAATAGAGGGAAATCAAGCCCCTACCCTGGCCGGACATGTTGACCTGGAACTGCCCGTTTCAGCCGACATGCTGTTAATACGATGAAAAAGAAAATCAAGATCAACAACATTAGAAATATCGGCATCATCGCTCACATTGATGCCGGCAAAACGACTGTCACGGAACGAATTCTGTACTATACCGGCCGATCCCATAAAATCGGCGAGGTCCATGACGGCGAAGCGGTTATGGATTGGATGGTTGACGAACAGGAGCGGGGCATCACGATTACATCGGCCGTCACCACCTGCGAGTGGCATAATTGCGAAATTCACATTATCGATACACCGGGTCATGTGGATTTTACCATCGAAGTTGAGCGCTCACTGCGCGTTCTCGATGGCGTCATCGGTGTTTTCAGCGCGGTGGAAGGCGTCGAACCTCAATCGGAAACCGTCTGGCGCCAAGCCGACAAATACGGTGTCCCCAAAATGGCTTTTATCAACAAGCTTGATCGGATAGGAGCCGATTTTCTGGCAACGGTCGGTATGATGCGGGAGCGTTTGAAGGCCAACCCGGTCATTTTGCAGCTGCCGGTGGGCCAGGGTGACGATTTTACGGATATTATCGATCTGATCGAAATGAAACAGATTAGCTGGGATGAAGAAACCCTGGGAGCCAGCTATCATCTGGAGGAAATCGACCCGCAATACCGCCAGGAGGCTGAAGCATACCGCGAAAAAATTCTCGAAACCGCCGCTGAATACGATGACGACCTTATGGAGGCTTATCTGTCTGAAAAGCCCGTTGAGCCTGATAAGATTTTTGAAGCCATCCGCAAAGCCACCGTGAGCCTTGACCTGGTTCCGGTACTCTGTGGATCCGCCCTTAGAAATAAGGGTATCCAGCCCCTGCTGGATGCGATTGTTGAATTTCTTCCCAGCCCGATCGATATCCCCCCCATCAGGGGAACGCACCCTGATACCGGCGCCATCATTGAATGCCGTCCGCGAGAGACCGATCCTCTGGCAGCTCTGATTTTTAAAGTATCCATGATCGAGGGCCGCAGGCTTTCCTTTGTCAGGGTGTACAGCGGCAAAATGAAAGTCGGCCAGGAACTTTACAACCCCTCCCTGAAAAAAAAGGAAAAACTGACCCGTATCTTGCAAATGCATGCCAACAAACGGGAGCGGGTGGATAGCGTGGGCGCCGGCAGCATCGTGGGCGTTGTCGGGCTGAAGGACTCGTCCACCGGCGAGACCCTGTGCAGTGCTGACCATCCTGTCTTGCTGGAGAAAATTGATATTTATGAGCCGGTTATTTCAGTGGCGATCGAGCCCAAAACCCATGCCGATCAGGAGAAAATCGAAGCGGTTCTGAAAAAATTCTTGACGGAAGATCCAACCCTGACCGTGCGCCAGGATGAGGATACCGGTCAAACCATCCTTTCGGGAATGGGTGAGCTCCACCTGGAAATTATCACCAGCCGCATGCAGCGGGAATTTAATACCAACGTCAATGTCGGCAAACCGCAGGTCGTCTACCGGGAAACCATCACCAATCGCGCGGAAGCTTCGGCGATATTCGATCGGGAAATTGCCGGGCAGCGTCAATATGGTGAGATTTCCTTGAAGGCCGCGCCGCTTGCCAGAGGATCCGGCACCCGCTTTTTATCGCAGATTTCAGGCGAGGAGCTGCCGCAGGTTTATATAGACGCGATTGCAAAAGGCGCGATGGAATCCATGGAGAGCGGCGCCCTGATGGGATATCCGGTGGTGGATGTTGAAATCACCCTGACCGGCGTTAATCACAAGGATGCGCTGAGCACCGAACTGGCCTATACCGTATGCGCATCGATGGCTTGCAGAGACGTCCTGGCAAAAGCCGAACCGTTTCTGCTGGAGCCCATCATGGTTGTGGAGGTGTTTGTTCCGGAGGCATTTTTGGGCGAGGTGATCGGCGATTTAAACGCCCGCGGAGGAAAAATCGAGTCCATCGATCACAAAATGGGTTCCCAGGTCCTTAAGGCCACTGTACCCCTGGCCCGGATGTTCGGCTATTCAACCGCCCTGCGGTCGGCGACCCAGGGCCGCGGAACTTTTTCGATGCAATTTTCCCATTTTGACCGCAGCTAGCAGGGCGGTTAACCCGTGTGCCCGTAACCCCGTTACCCCGTTTCGCAACGAATGAGGTAAGAAGATGCCAAGAAATGAACATGGCTGTCCCGGGCCAACGGGCTAACGGGCCGAACCGGATTACCCGTCCCCATTAGATGTCTTCTTATCTTCCTTACCGCCCAGCTGGCCCAACCATTCCTGGACCTGTTCGCGTTTTTTATCATCCTGGAGGTGCTTCAAGGCCTGCTGCAATTGGATGATGGCATTTTTGCGATCTCTGCTCTTGAGATAGAAAACACCGAGATAATAATACGCGTCACCCAACTGCTGCTGCTTGCCCAGGCTTTGGCCAAGGAAATAATAGGCCTGGGTAAAACCGGGATATTGACGGATCACTTTTAATAGCCTGTCCGATGCCTCTGCCAGGTTGCCCATTTCAAGCTGCGTGCGACCCAGATAAAACTGGCATTCCGGATCCTCGGGGATCATGGAGCAGGCGCTGTCCAATGTTTTTGAAGCCTGCTGGTATTCTCCGCTGAGATAATATACCCAGCCAAGATCTTTCAAGATGTGGGGATCAAAGGCTCTCTTGGTCAATGCGATCCGCATATGGGAGATGGCTTCCTGAAGATTGCCTGCCCTGGCCAGAATCAATCCGTAACGGTAATGCACCATCGGATCCTCCGGGTTTCTTTTAACTTCGGACTCGATGGCGCTCAAAGCGACCTGATCATCGATATAGCGGCTCTCCACGCGTATATGAGCCCGGTTAAACGCATCCGGGTCGACGGGTGGAATTGGTGTCGATTTTTGGTTGTAAGATTCGAGCCAGGAGGTGATGAATGCAATCCGGTCTTCCACTGCCGGATGGGTCATGAGATAGGTGGGAATCTGATCGGATCCGAACCAGGTTTTGCTGCGAATTTTCTTCAAAATTTCAAGCAAACCACTGGCGCTGTAATCGGCTTTGGTGAGAAACTCAACGCCGAGCTGATCCGCCTGCATTTCGTTTTCGCGGCTGTAAGCCAGCTCGGCGGTTTGCCCGGCTGCCATGGAACCCATGGTAACCGCTCCGGCCGCCTCCCCGGCGCCGCCGATCCCCATTAAGACGCCGGCGGCCACCCCGGCCAGGGTTGCCATGCCGATCTTCTTGGAACGTTCGATTTTTTGGGAAATGTGCCGGCAGTACACATGGGCGATTTCATGCCCCAAGATACCGGCTAACTCTTCTTCGTCCTTCATGGCATTTAACAAGCCGGTGTAAATGAATATGTGGCCGGCCGGTGTGGCAAAGGCGTTGTAAATATCGGCTTTGATGACATGAAATTGGTATTTAAACGGTTGCTGGGGCAAAGTCGCCAGGATCCGGTTACCGATTTCGTTCACATAGGGGACAATCACGGGGTCATCAATAACGTCAAAGTGCTTGTAGATCATTTGCATCATCTGGCGCGACATCTCTTCTTCTTCTTTGATCGTGATACTGAAGACCGCAGGCGAGATGAGACTGACCAGGGTGACAAAAACCATCATCATGATAACGACGAATTTCTTGACAGGTATCATAATGCGTCGATAATGACACATTTTTATCCTCTTTTCAAACAACAAATTTTGTGTTAGATCAGGGCAGCGGAATTATGGGTGCCGCTCAACCGGCCGTCAGGGGCCTTCCCTCCGGCCTGTAATCCTGAGGGCTGAAAGCGGCCCCTGAGGGAATACGGGGAAATTCGAATAATGGCACGCATTATATGCATAGCAAATCAAAAGGGCGGCGTCGGCAAGACGACAACGGCCATCAATCTGTCTGCGTCCCTGGCAGTGTCGGAAAAGCGCACCCTTCTGGTCGACTGCGACCCCCAGGCCAATGCGACCTCGGGAGTGGGAATCGACAAGGATGCCATTGAAAGAACCCTGTATCATGGTATTCTCGGCCAGAGCGGGGCTGAAAGCCTGATCATGGACAGCGAAATTTCATCCTTGAAAGTGATCCCTTCCAATGTGGAACTGATCGGGTTTGAAGTGGAAATGATGTCCAGCCCCGAGCGGGATGTTTCCTTGAAAAATCTCCTCGCGCCGCTGGACGGTTCTTTTGAATATATTATTCTGGATTGCCCGCCGTCACTGAGCCTTTTGACGGTCAATGCCTTGACCGCCGCTGATTCCCTGCTGATTCCGCTACAGTGTGAATTTTACGCTCTCGAAGGTTTGGGGCAGCTTCTGAGAACCGTGGAACGCATCAAACAATCCTTGAATCCCGATCTGAAGATCGCCGGTATTCTGCTGACCATGTTCGACAAACGCACCAATCTGTCATACCAGGTCGCCGAGGAGGCTGAACAATACTTCAAGGATCTGGTTTTCAAAACCCTGGTTCCGCGCAATATCCGTCTGAGCGAGGCACCGAGTTTCGGCAAGCCCATACTGCTCTATGATGCGACGTCGACCGGCGCTCTCAGCTACATTGAGCTTGCCAGGGAAATCATGTTGACCGAAGGTGATGTATGCAACGAAGCAATTTGACCAAAACTATCGGTGCAAAAGCCGGCAAACGCAAAAAAATGGCTCTGGGCAAAGGCCTGGGAGCCCTTATTCCGGAGGTGGATACCGGTACGTCAGAACAGAAGGACTTTTTTTTCTGTGATATCGATCTCATCCGGCCCAACCGTTTTCAGCCCCGCATACGTTTTTCAGAAGAGGATCTGCAGGAGCTTACAGACTCCATCAAAGCCCAGGGCATCCTGCAGCCGCTGCTGGTGCGCAAAGATGAAAACGGCTACGAACTGATCGCGGGCGAAAGGCGCCTCAGGGCTGCCAAACGGGCCCACTTGTCCCAGGTACCGGTGGTTATAAAGCGCGTAAATGATGATAAAATGCTGGAAATGGCCATCGTTGAAAACATCCAGCGCGAAAATCTAAATCCTATCGAGGAAGCTGAAGCCTATCACCGGTTGATCACCCAGCTGAATTTGACCCAGGATCAGGCATCGGCCCGGGTGGGTAAGAGCCGATCGGCGGTTGCCAATTTCCTGCGTCTTCGACAGCTGCCCGAGCAAATCAAGGACAGCATTACGGACGGTTCCTTGAGCATGGGACACGCCAGGGCCATCCTGGGTGCCGAGGCATCAGCCCAGCAGCTTGAGGCCTGGCGGTCGGTCATGGCCAAGGGGCTGTCGGTCAGGCAGACGGAAGCCCTGGTGCGTAACTTGAAGTCGGAGAAGAAGAAGCCGCGCGTATCCCGCAACCGCACCGAAGAGATATATTTATCCGGTCTGGCCGAGGATCTATCCCGCCACTTCGGCACTAAAATCATGATTAAAAAGACCGGCCAAAAGGGCAAGGTTGAAATTGAATTTTACAGCAACGACGACCTTGAGCGATTGATTCAACGCCTGAAAAAAGCAGGTAGAGAATGACGAAGGGCGAATTGAGGAATGCGGTTGAATTTTTATACACATTGGAATACAACCCATTGTTATTTATCAATTAAGTGGACTTTCAATCTGTTTGGAGCTCACCCCGCTGAGCACTCAGTATAAAATCGATTCCTATCCTTCATTCATCATTCGACATTCGCCATTCGTCATTTCCCCCAGTTTATTTTCCAGGTCGGTCAACGTTCGATCAGCTATAACTGATAAAAGCAATTTGACGACACCCATGTCCATTCATATAATTATAGACGGCTATAACCTGATTCGCCAATCAGGCTATTTGAGCAACCTGGACCTTCAGGATATTCAGTACGGCCGCCAGGCCCTGATCGATATGCTGGCGGCGTATAAAAAGATAAAAGCCCACCGCATTACCATTGTGTTCGACGGAACCCGGGCTCCCCAGTTTTCAAAGCCGCGGGAGCGGCAAAAGGGGATCAGCATCATTTTCTCCCACAACGGCGAGTCGGCCGATACGGTCATCAAAAAAATGGCGCGAAGGGAAAAACAGCAGGCCCTGGTGGTAAGCTCCGACACGGATATTGTCGGATCAGCCGCCTCCAGTGGAGCCGCTACCATCAGTGCGCTGGATTTTGAAGGCAAACTGTCGATGGCAGCCCGTATGGATGGCAGCGTGCCCGAGCGGGACGACCACGACGGCTGGACACCGACAACCAAGAAGAAAGGCCCCCGCAGGCGCCTGCCCAAGCGGCAGCGCCAGAACAGGGCCAGGATCGACAAGTTGTAGATGCATCGCAGTGGTTTGATTTAAACGGCAGGGTAGCATCGGTTGAACCCTATCACCTTTGGAGTGAAAAAGCCTACCATGAAGCCAATTTGAGTTAGAGATGGTCCGGGGTGGTGCAGGCGCTTATCGAAAAACAACTAAAAGGGTTATAACCGTTCGGGGTTCTGGGCTCCGGCCGATCAGAACCACTGTTTTTCTGATACCTGTGGGGAAAATATACCAACAGGAAATATTCAGACTTGTTGGTATAGATAACCTTGAACCCTGAACGAATTTTTGGAGACAAAGAAAATATGTGTGAAGCAAACGCTTATCTGATCGAAGGCCAGGAAACCACCCTGGTCATGGAGTCCGTTGACACCATCGAGCCGCAGGAAGACGGTATTCAACTGGTCAGTATCTTTGGCGAACAAAAATTTTTGAAAGCCCAAATTCACTCATTGTCGCTGGTGGATAACAAGGTTTATTTAAAACACAGCGCTTAGCGGACCCAGATCAAATGAAAATCCTCATTGCCAAAACCTCCGGGTTTTGCATGGGTGTCCGGCGGGCTGTGGAAATGGTCCTGGACGCACCCGATCAGAACACAAACCCGATTTTTACTTTCGGACCGCTGATTCACAATCCCCAGGTTCTCAGCCTTTTAAAATCAAAAGATATCAATGTACTCGATGAGATCCCCTGCCGGGGATCCGGTACGGTTTTGATCCGCGCCCACGGCGTGCCGCCAACCACCAAGGAAAATCTCAAACAGGCCAATTTCAACGTCATCGACGCAACCTGTCCGCGGGTGATAAAAGTCCAGACCATTATTCGCAAACATGCCAAAAAGGGGTTTGCGGCGATCATCATCGGCGACAAAGATCACCCCGAGGTCATCGGCCTGCTGGGGTATGCCGGGGAAAAGGGATTCGTGGTCGGCAGCATGTCGGAGCTCGAGGCTCTCCCGGACTTTGACAATGCCATCGTTGTGGCACAAACGACCCAGAATACCGAATTTTTTGATTCCGTGAAAACATGGGCCGCCACCCGCCATCCCCATTACAAGGTATTTAATACCATCTGCGATTCCACCACCAGGCGTCAGGCAGAAGTAAAACGGCTGGCCGAATCAGTCGATGCCGTCATTGTTGTCGGGGGCCGCAACAGCGGCAATACCCGTCGCTTGGCCGAGATCGCCCGCGAAACCGGCAAGCCGGCCTATCACATCGAAACCGAAGAAGACCTGGACGACATCGATACCGATACCCTTGTGGCGGCCCGGCATATCGGGATAACGGCCGGCGCCTCCACGCCCAACTGGATTATAAAAAAGGTATACCGGACCCTGGAAGCATTGCAGGTCAAACGCGGGCAGAAGTGGCGCCGAATATGGTTCGGGCTGCAGCGGGCGCTTTTGTTGACCAATATCTATGTTTCCCTGGGTGCCGGGTGTCTGAGCTATGCGAGCCTGAAGCTGCAGGGCTTCAGGCAGCTGTTTCCCTATGTACTCATATCCATGCTGTATGTTCAATCCATGCACATTCTCGCCCATCTGACCGGCAGCAAGGCTGATCAATACAACGATCCGGAAAGAGCCAATTTTTACCGCAAATACTACATCCTGCTGACCGTCCTGGCCCTGGCTGCCGGCAGCGCCGGCCTTGTGATCGCCTTTACCCTGGGGCTGTTTCCTTTTATACTGCTGCTGGTGTTAAGTTTGCTGGGATTGTCGTACAATCAACGGCTGGTGCCCAACCGATTTTTTTCAGGCAAATACAGCAGGCTAAGGGATATCCCCGGATCCAAAACATTTATGATTGCCGTAGCCTGGGGGATTGTAGCGGCCCTTTTGCCGCCGCTGTCGCTGTCCGCCGAGACCCCTGCGACAACGCTGTTGATCTTTCTGTGGGTCGCGGGAATCGTATTTGTGAGAACCGCTTTCTTCGATATCCTCGACATGCAGGGGGACCGCATCGTGGGCAAGGAAACCATCGCCATCTTGCTGGGGGAAAAACGCTCACTGCGCCTTTTAAAAATTTTGCTGCTGATTCTCATCGCAGCCCTGTTGCTGCTGAGCGCATTTCATCTCGTCTCTTATCTGGGTTTTGTGCTGGTTGCCGGTCCAATCACGCTTTTATTTCTACTCGCGGCCTATGAGCGCGGGCTATTGCTGCCCAGCGTCAAGCTCGAATTCCTGGTTGAAACCAACTTTATTCTGGCCGGGGTGATTGCCTTCCTGTGGTCGCTGCTGGGCCTCTAAAAGAATTGCGGATTTACTCGATTTGGAATTGCGGATTTCGGATTGCGGATCTTCTTAATAGACGTTGAATCGTTACAGAGGATTCGTTAATTGTAATGGAATATCTAAATCGGAGCTACAGTGGAACTAGAAGTGGTCTCAAAGCCTTAGATTACGTTCAAAGACAAGGCGTCGATTCAGTTTAAAAGCGGAGCGTACACGTTAGTACGTGCGCATTTGAAACCGAATCGCAACGCAGTATTTGGACGTCAGATAAGGTTTTGAGACCACTTCTAATTCAATTGGATCGGTCTTTGAATTTGGGCTCCGTTCCGGCGACAATGCGCCTGATATTGTCGACATGACGGATAAAAATAGATACGGACATAATAGCTGCCCCGGCCGTTATTTCCCAGGAAAGGGTGGAAAACCATACGGCGATCGGCAGAATGGCCGCCGCGGCCAGCGAGCCGGCAGAAACCCGGCGCGAGCATAGCAAAAGAACGCTGAAGGCTGCCAGGGCAGCAAGGCAGGCCAGGGGCGACAGCACGGTAAAGCAGCCGGCCGCAGTGGCCACGCCTTTACCACCGCCTTTAAACTTCAAAAAAAGCGGAAAAAGGTGGCCGAAAAATGCCGCCAGGGCGACGATGGCCAGAAACATATCATGGGCGCCTTGGTATTGACCGGCCAATTTCAAGGCCAGAAAAACCGGAACCGCCCCTTTGAGTATATCGCCGGCAAAGGTCAGCAAACCCAGGGTGGGCCCTGCCACCCGACTGACGTTGGTGGTGCCGATGTTCCCGCTTCCCTGCTGGCGAATGTCCGTAGCCGTAAACAGCCGGGTCAATACGACGCCCCAGGGGATGGAACCCAGCAGATACGCGATCAGGGGGAGTGCCCCCCAAATTATGATAGGTTGATCGGCGGTATTCATATACAGCTTCAGCCCTAAATTCCGCTGCCGGGGTAGTCGCAAAAGGTAAGTCCGGCCTTATCACCGGGCTGACGACTGAGTATTCTATCGAGCGACCATCGGGGAGCCCATCCCCATGCGTCCGCGGATGGCGCCAATGGCGCAACAACATGATTCCCAAACAGCCCGGAGGGCACCCTATGGAACCCGTTAAACTCCCCATCGAAGACAGCCTGGATCTTCACACCTTCCTGCCACGGGAGATTCCCGATCTTCTGGAAGATTATTTAGCCGAGTGTCTTAAAATCGGTCTCTATTCGGTGCGCATCATACACGGAAAAGGCCAGGGCGTCCAGAAACGTCGTGTTCAAGGACTTCTCCAAAAGAATTCGCTGGTCTTCTCCTTCAGGGATGCGCCGCCGGAGGCCGGTGGGTGGGGGGCAACACTGGTTGAATTAAAAAGGCCCGCGCGCGGAAACGATTTAGATGAAAATTAGCGATGTCCGTGTGGCGAGATCACGGGGCGCCAAGGCAGGCTTTCATCAGGCCCCTTTCATGATTTCTTCGATTTTCGTCGACAATACTTGCATATTAAAGGGTTTCTGGATAAATCCCTTGCAGCCTCGCAGCATAACTTCATTGGTCTGCTCGTCGACACCGTAGCCGCTTGAAAGCAGAACCTTTATCGCCGGGTCAAGCACTCGCAGCTCATCGTATGTATCACCAGCCCCCATACCCGGCATGATCATATCCAGGACAACAAGATCAATGCGGCCTTTGTTCTCCTTGAAAATCTCCAAAGCCTCTTTGCCGCTGGCGGCCGTCAACACGGAGAATCCGAGCTTTTCCAACATTTGCTTGCCAACTCCGATTACAATCGCTTCGTCATCTACGAGCAAAATCGTCCCTGTCGCATCAGTCATTGGCCTTCCGCCTTTCTAATCAAGTGGGAAACCTGTCATGAATCCAGACTGTACTTGACATTCAGTTTAGCAGATAGATGAAAAAATTGCAAAATTTTCGACCTGATGCCGAGCGCATGCTCGCATGCCTGTTCGGCCGCAACGTCCGCCTTTCATCCACCGGATGCTGTTTTTAAAGACACTGCCCCAATAACCTTACCGATCATTCGGCCAGACTTGGGTGCGATAATAGAAGTCATTTCAAAAAAGGGGTCATACCATGATGGGGGAAAATCGCTGCCGCAAGGATGAGGATATCAGCTCAATCTAACTGAAAATGTTAATTATATGATTGAGTTGAATGACGGTGATCGGACATATCGATGTGGACGTAGATCGATTTCAACATTTGCAAGCTTTTTACGAGCCCGTAAACAGCATAAAAGAACCAGATCAAGAGCCAAACCTTGTATTTTTGCCAGATGCGCTTCATCGTGGTTATTCCAACCGTTAACTTCGCTAAACTCCCGGCAAAGGATATGAAACCGCTTCCAACCGGGTTTTTAAACCATCCAGATTGGGAGGGGGTTCAAGACCTGCCCTTCCGCGGAAATCCTACTGCCTTGAACCCGCTCCCGTTTAGCTGGATCTAGAGCAAATTATATGCCACCGGGTATATATTAAAAATTTATTGTATATTTAAGGGTTTAGGGAAGGACAGCCAAGGGGTGGTAGGTCAATTGAGAAAGTTTTTTTATAGAATTGGGAAGATAAGTTCATAATTTATCAGTTTTGCGCCAGGGTCTATTGGAAGATATTGGCGGTCAACAGATGATGCAGCTGCCAGATCAACAAGGAAAACACCGCTATTAGAATTGCCACGACAATGGCAGTCATCAGCTTTTTACCGGCGCGCGACGACTTCGGCTGGTTATTCTGAGGGGCCTTATACTGCTCCGACATCAGCTGGATGGTTTCGATGTCGGGCGTCGAGGTCTCATAGGATAGTCCTTGAGGTCCCCGGGGTTCCGGATCGTGGGACACAAATTCGGCTTTGGCACCGAGGTCCCTTAAATTTTGTGCAATTCTTTGCCCCCGTGCAGCAGCGATATTTCTGCTGAGAACAAATGGGGTTTTTCGCACCATGCGGGCTAATATTTTTTCCGGCACATTTTTTACCCTGCGCGCAAGATAAGAAACGACCATTTCCTCGATTTCTTTGGTAGGAATGAAATTAAGAATCAACTTACCAAATCGGCTTTTATCGACATCTCCGTTCCACTTGTCCACATCAATTCTCCGTCGCTGGGGTTTGCAAAGAAACGGAAGCATTAACTATGCCAACGTCTCTGCTGAAAAAATTAGCATAAATTTTAAAATCTTATCGGATTAGCCCCATTTCCCGGGGGGCTGAAAATCTGAAAATAATTCATCAATATTATGAAAAATATGCCACAGCCGGGATGCCGGCAGCGGCGGCGGACACCCGACCCAAACAGTTAATTTCAGGATGCCCGCGACCAGACGCCATGGCAGCTGAAGTTGCGAAACAGACCGGCTTCATGTAAGCTAGCCTGATGGAGCCGTCTTCACCGTATCGCACGACCTTGCTCGTCTGTCTGGCAGAAATTTTGGGCCTGGCATCGATTGCCGTCTTTCCGGCCCTGCTGCCGGCTTTTCAAGTTGAATGGGGCCTGAGCAATACGGCGGCGGGATGGATCAGCGCCGCCTACTACGCCGGTTATATGGTACTGGTTCCGGTCCTGACCAGTGTCACGGACCGGCTCGACGCGCGCAGGATAATGGGACTCGGAGCGCTCCTGGGCGTTGCGTCAGCCCTGGGATATGCCTTCGGTGCCCGGGGCTTCTGGTCGGCGCTGACCTTGAGATTTCTGGCCGGCGTCAGTCTGGCCGGCATCTACATGCCCGGGCTCAAGGTTGTCAGCGACAATGCCGAGGGTGCGCTGCAGTCGCGCTTTGTATCATTTTACACCGCCAGCTTCAGCATCGGCGCGTCCCTGTCCTATCTTTTGGCCGGAGAGGTGCATAACCTGGCCGGATGGCGCTGGGCTTTTGGGGCATCTGCCATCAGCACCCTTGCCGCTCTGGTTATGATTGTCATGATCATACCGCCCGGCAAGGTGCGCAGCAGGCAAAACCAGGCGCTGCTCGCGGATTTCAGAGTTGTTTTCCGATCCCGATCGGCCATGGCATATGTCGGGGGCTATGCCGCCCATATGTGGGAGCTTTTTTCCATGCGTTCGTGGATCGTTGCCTTTCTGGCCTTCAGCATTCAACTGCAGCCGGCAGATGCCGTTGTCTGGAGCCCTACCCGAATCGCCTTCATCATTAATTTGATCGGTCTTCCGGCCAGCATCGGCGGCAACGAATTGTGCCGGCGATTCGATCGCCCAAAGGTTATCAGAACCGTGATGATGGTATCGGCCGCGGTGGTTACAGTGCTTGGATTCAGCGCCAGTCTGCCGTATGCGGTGGTGGCGCTGGTGGCGATTGTGCACGGTATCACCGTCGTGGGTGATTCGGCATCGCTGACCGCCGGTGTGGTCGCGGCGGCGCCCCCTGGATTCCGGGGCACGACCCTGGCGGTGCATTCTACGCTCGGATTCGGGGCGGCCTTTATGGGACCGTTGGCAGTCGGTATGGTGTTGGATTGCTTTGGTGGGGGCCGATCGGGATGGGCCATGGCCTTCGTCACCATGGCGGCCGGGTGTCTTCTGGGACCGATTTTTTTAAGCCGGGTCGAACGTGAACCGTGACGGGATACCGGCCGACCGATGGGTTTATTTGGCGGTGAACGAGATTTCCTTCGATATGCTGCTCTCGCCGCTCGGGCTGACGGCCGTCACTACCAGGTAATAGGTCTTTCCGGGGACAAGATCTTTTAATATATAAGGATTTTTTACGTTCGCTATTTTCTGGCCATTGTGTTTGGTCACCCCCGGCTGGTTACGCCAGTAAATATTATAAGAGGTCGCCCCGGATACGTTGTCCCAGGCCAGGGTGGCCTGCGTCCTGGCCAGCGACGGTGTCTTTTGCCCCGCGGCATCTGCCGCCAGCTGAGGCGCCTGGTCATTTTCCGGCTTAACAGCCCCCGTGGGCTGCAACGCCGATGGCTGCTCAAATAGATTTCCAAAGTCAAGAACCCCGGCTGCTCCCATCCCGGCAAACGCCATTTCCTTGGACTCTTGACTCTCACCGGCGTCACCGACCGCCGTCACGACAAAATAATAAATCGTATCCGGATCCAAATCCGTGATGGCAATCGGATTGGCGGCATCCGGAATTTTATGCCCGGTATGCTTGGTGACACCGGCAAACCTGCTCCAGTATACGTTATAGGCATCCGCACCCGGCACAGGGTCCCATTGCAGGATTACCTGGACCGTATCCGTCTTTTCGTCCGTGGTCGTTTGGCCGGCAGGGGGGATATGGCCATACCCGCCGCATGCCGATAACAGCAGGACGATGGCGACGGCAACGCCAATCGGCAACCCGACCCGACCCATTAGTGATCCGATGACCCGGATTTTTCGTGCGGGCAAAATAACCTCCCGGTCTGCAGTCATTTTAAAAAGTAGGCGGCAAAGTAGGAAACAGTGACAATTTATTTTCGGAAGGTAAAATAATCAAGAAATATCTTTGCGGAAATCTATCGACACCTCACGCACTTAAGGCTTGGGTCCCGCACCCGGGCAATGACCCGGGGCCGGGTCTTGCGGATACAAAATCATCGATCTCGCTCAAATACTGTTGCTTCGCGACCGGGTCCAGAAAGGAAGCGTTGAAAGCATTGCGGGCCAGCATCACCACATCTTCCGCCCCGAGTCCTTGGGCCCGGTGCAGCTCCAGGAAGTTTTCCTCGATGTAGCCGCCAAAATAGGCCGGATCGTCAGAGTTTACCGTGACACACAATTTTGATGCCAGCATTTGCATGAGGTTGTGCTGTTTCATCGAATCGAACACTTTAAGCCTGACGTTGGACAGCGGGCAAACGGTTATGGGAATTTGCTTGTCTGCCAGGTAGGCCACCAGGGCGGCATCTTCCAAACATCGGATTCCGTGATCTATCCGATCGACTTTCAGGCGCTCCAGGGCTTGCCAGATATACGTCGGAGGGCCTTCCTCGCCGGCATGCGCCACGGTTTTAAAGCCCCATTGACGGGCCCGATCGAATACCGGACCAAAATTTTCCGGCGGGAATCCCACTTCAGAAGAATCGAGACCCACGCCTGCAATCATCGCCTGAAAATCCCGGGCTTCTTCCAGAGTCGCCATCGCTTCCGCCACGCTCAAATCCCTTAAAAAACACATAATCAACCGGCCAGAAAGCCCCAGCTGCCGCCCGACATCCGCCAGGGCGCGATGAATACCGGATACCACCGTTTCAAACTTGATCCCGCGCGCGGTGTGGGTCTGGGGATCAAAAAATATTTCCGTGTGGCGCACATTCTGCTCGGCGGCCTTTTGCAGGTACTGCCGGGTGAGCCGGAAAAAATCATCCTCAACCACCAGCACCCGGGCTCCCTGGTAATAAATATCCAGAAAGGACTGCAGGTCTTTAAAATCGTAAGCCTGTCGGACTTCCGCCACCGAGGCAAACGGAAGCGCGACGCCGTTTTTGGCGGCAAGTTCCAACATCAGCTCCGGTTCAAGGGCCCCTTCGATGTGAATATGCAGCTCCGCCTTGGGAATGCCGTGGATAAAAGCTTCCATGATTTCAACAAGCTCCATTGTTCGTTATTTGTTATTCGTTATTTGTTAATAGTGAAAAAGGAATTGATTCTATTTTTTATGACGATTCCGTCAAATAAATACAGAATCAGGATCTGCCACGTTCCAATAACGAATAACCAATAACACTTAACTTCTAATCGAGTGT
>JAFDCJ010000164.1 GCA_019312835.1 Deltaproteobacteria bacterium | reverse complement strand
AGGGCAAAGCGTTTTAATTGGAAACGGTGACTTCGGGCGTGAACCCCTTTATCAAACACGAAATCAATGGCAAAGTCTTCCATGGCGGGATAGAGGAATTCTTCCACCGCCTTGGGTATGCGATGGATTTCATCGATGAACAGGATGTCGCCGCTATCAAGGTTTGTCAAAAGCCCGATCAAATCACCACCCTTGTCAAGGGCCGGACCGGATGTCACGGTCAGTTGGCCCCCCATCTCGTTTGCAATGATATGTGCCAGGGTGGTTTTACCCAAACCCGGAGGACCATGCAGAAGAACATGATCAATCGGCTCCTGACGCTGCATGGAGGCCTCGATGGCAATTTTGAGCGTCTCCACTACCTCGGCCTGGCCGACATAATCAGAGAGATTCTCCGGCCGCAGGGATAGTATTTCGGGATCTCTGTCTTCCGGCATGGCGACACCGGATGTCAGGTCCTTATCATCTGAAGAGTATGAGATGATGTCGTCTGGCATAGCAAATTGTTATTTGTTATTGGTTATTAGTTATTGGGAATGAGGATCAAATATAGGCGGTTTCTTCTCAATCACTGCGAATAACAAATAACCATTAACTATTTCCCTTCCCTTTCCCCCCGGTAGACTTCCTCAAAAAGCTCTTCAGGGGTCTTTATGGCGCTGTTGCGTTTGAGCGCTTTTTCAATCATCTGCTGGGCATCTGTCATGCGATGTCCGAGCTGCTTTATCATAACATCAAGGACCTGTTTTGAAAAGTCCTCAACAGGTGCCTGGGCCTGGCGATCCTCGGGGCGGATCAGGGCAAATTTACCCATTTTACCCCCCAGGGTGGCAACTATCTTTTGGGCGGTTCGGCGGCCGATGCCTTTCAGCTGTGTAAGCGCGTTAATCTCGCCGGCTTCGATGGCGGTGGCGATCTCTCTGACAGGCACCGTTAAAGCTTTGGCGGCCTTAAGGGGGCCAATGTCTTCGACAGAAATAAAGTACTGGAAAAATTCCTTTTCGACCTCGAGGTTGAAACCGATCAAAACCGGCTTGGGCTGGCGTTCAGTCTGCTGATAAAAGATGTAAAGGGAAACATCATCACCAACTTGCTTATCCTGCAACGACGTCATCACGACGGCAGGCATCAACACTTCATAACCGATCTGATTCGTCAGAACCAGGATCCGGTCCTCTTCCTTTTTTATAATTTTGCCTTCAATATAGCCAATCATAACGGTAATTCTGTGGTTGCGTTTGCAGATAGACCCATGGGCTATTCACGAGGGACTTGGAGTTGAAAATTTCTTGAAGCGGTAAAGACCAATCATAGCCAATCCCAAAGCGTCGGATGCGTGAAAGGGTCGAATCGATGTCTTGTGCGCCAATCGATGGCGCACGGCCTCTTCCAGTTGCTGTTTGCTGGCAGTCCCGCTGCCGGTTAAAACCTGTTTGGCTTCCCGCACCGCAACCTGCACCGACGGCACACCAGCCTGATGGCCGGCAAGCATTACCACACCGCTCACCTGGCCCAGCGTTATTCCCGATTTGGGATATTTGTCCAGGGAGAAAACATCTTCCACTACCAGTAAATCGGGACTTTCGTCTTTTAGGATTTGAAGTAGTTTCGAATAAATATGACCAAGGCGGTCTGGCAACGCGTTATTTTTTGAGGTGCTTATACTGCCAAAGGAATAGCCGCTTATCGTCGACCCGTCTCCCCGAACGATTCCGATACCGGTTGCCGAAAGGCCGGGATCTATACCGATGATTTTTATCATCCTGTCTTATTTCAAACTCTTCACTTTATCTTTGGCAATCTTGGCTTCATTCGATTTGGGGTGTTTTTTGATGAGTTCTTCTAAAATAAGGCGGGAATTGGTTTTATCCCCTAGATTCAAAAAGGCGAGGCCTTGTTTTAAAAGAGATGCCGGCACTTTATTGCCCTTGGGATAGTTTTCGATTACTTTTTGGTACTCGAGTATCGCTTTTTCATACCACTTTTCGCGATAATAAATCTCACCGATCCAAAACTGCGCATTGTCGGCGCGTTCAGATTGAGGAAACTTTTCGATGAGTTCCTGAAATTTCTTGCGGGCAGCATCGGAGTCCCCCTGATCGAAGGCTTGTTTCGCCATTCGATAAATTTCATCCTCGCTTTCTTGACTTTTGGTTTGATCGGCAGGGATAATTTTCGCTACGGTTTGTTCGCGGGGTGTTTTTGCGGGTTCTTTCTGCACGGACGGCTCAAAATTCAAGTACTGCTCAATGCGATAAATGCGTTCACCATTGGATTTGGTTGCAAGGGCCAGTTTCTCAATCTGCCCCTCTTCGGCCTCTATTCCCCTGGCTTCTTTTTGACTCTGACGGGATAGACGGTGCTCCAGTTCTTCAATGCGGCCGTTTAAAGCCCGGATCTCTTCATTCAAGGCCTCGATCTTGGCCCTCAGCGAAGCCGATTGATGCCGCAGCACCTGCTCATCCTCCGCGCGAACCTTCAGATCCGACTTCAGCTCTTCATTTCTTTTTCGAGCTTCGGCGTTGCGCATTTCAAGATCATTCAGACGCGTGTCAAGAGAGGTAACTTCGTTTTTGGTTACACAGCCGGTAAAGAAGATCAAGCATATCAGTTTGACCAGGACAGCGGATTTCACAACTGCTTTGTTCATAATGGTATCACCTACAAAAAACCCGCCGATAAAGGCGGGTTTGGCTGAAAGGCAGCAGGTACCGGCGGCACCGGCACCCGCTGCCGTATCAATTTGCCGAGGGTTAATACCCTGGATTATCACCCGCAGTTTAAGATGCGGTATTTTCTGCTGTTCAATAAGTTAGATCAGTTTACAACAAAGTTATCGCGCCTGTTTTTGGCCCAGCACTCCTCATCTTGCTGGGTGCAAACCGGACGTTCTTCTCCGTAACTGATCGTGGTGATGCGCGAAGCGGCAATTCCGAGATCGACCAGAAAGGCCTTGGCACTCTCAGCGCGCCTGTCACCCAATGCAAGGTTGTACTCATTGGTGCCTCTGGCGTCGCAATGGCCCTCGATGGTCACCGTCACATCGGAATTTTCGCGCAGCCATTCGGCTTTCCGCAGCAGGTTGTCCTGAGCCGCAGGCGTCAGAGTGGCTTTATCGAAATCAAAATAAATGTCTTCCTGCATGATGACATCAGGTGTTTTGGAAACAACCGGGGGCGGTGGTTCCTCTTTTTCCGGTTCTGGCTGCGGTTCCGGCTCAGTCACCGGCTTCGGGGATGCATCTACCAGCTTTTTTTGACAGGAAACGGAGAACATTAATCCCGGAATCACCAACAACAGAGCTAGAAAAATCCATTTCTTCTTTTGCATTTTTTTCCTCCTTTCACATTTGGAAAAACATCAGTTATTGAAATCATTCATTGACCATTTTGGGTTTGTTTGCTCACCGGTCATCACAAGCAAGCGGCGCTGATCAGTTCCAAACGCAGTCATAACATATATTCTAAAAGGTCCCTCACGGTTTGAGCTGAAAGCGATCAGACTACCGTCAGGTGACCATGAGGGTGCTTCGTTATCACCGGATTCATGGGTCAACTGCAGCGCTTCCTCACCGTTGAGATCCATCACAACGATGTTGCGCCGCCCGTCAACCACCGAGGCATAGGCAATTTTGTCTCCCTTAGGTGACCAGCTCGGCTGGGTATTGTAACTACCCTCGAAGGTGAGTCGCCTGACCTTTTCGGATGCCAGATCCTGAATATAAACTTGCGGAGAACCCGATCGATTGGATACAAAAGCAAACTTTTTGCCATCCGGCGACCAGGTTGGTGATACATCGATGCCCCGAATATTTGTTAACCTTTTAATAACTTTCCCCGATCCAGTCAACAGATAAATTTCCTGGTCACCAGAAAAGGAAAGTGTCGCTGCCAATTCAAATTTTCCAGGTACCCACGCAGGTGTTATATTGAGGCCTTTTTCGCTGATGGACGTCTCCTGCATCTCGGCCAAATCTTTGATGAAAAGATCCGGTTTTCCACTTTTGTAGGATGTGTAAGCCAAATAGCGCCCATCGTTCGACCAGGCTGGAAATAAACTGATCGACTGGTTCCGAGTCACCTGCTGAGGATTATAACCATCAAATTCGCAACTGTAAATCTCTTTATTTCCCGAACCGGTGGAAACGAAAGCAATTTTACTACCGAACACGCCCCGGTGGCCGGTAAGATACTTGATTACTTCGCTACAAAAGCGATGGATCATTTTTCGTTGATCGTTTTTTCTGCCGGTATATTTTTTGCCGATGATCCGACGCGCCTTGAAGGTATCAAAAAGGCGCAGTTCCATCGTAATGTTACCGCCGACTTCTTCGAAAAGGCCGGTGATCAGAAGCTCCGCACCGATAACGGTCCAATTCGCAAAATTTATCTGAGGGGTCAATACACCGTCTTTGTTGGGGTCAAAAAGAAATGCACCGCGATCAAGCAGTTTGAAATAACCTGTAAATTCCAGGCTGGAAGCAAGCAGTTCAGCTGTGGATGTTGCCAGGTTTTTTGCTTCCTGCGAGCCGGTTTCAGTTTTAAATAACGGAACAGCCAACGGAATTTTTCTTAGAAATGGATTGCTGATATCAATATACTCATATTGATCTTTGTCGTCCTGGGCCCAACTATATATCGGTCCGATAAGAAAAATTGCCACAATGATGAAAAGCGTGCATCGAAGCCAACGAAGAATCATTCTGATATCCTTGCTGAAATTTTTAATGGTTTCTGCTCTCTTACCTCTGTCGTCTGAAATCTGACACCTCACGTTGATCTTGATGGTACGACTGGATTCAAATGCTTACAAACTGCTAACCGGAAAAGGCCTGTAGGGGTTATTTTCGAATACCTTCGGGCGTGAATCTTACCCCCATCGTCACGTAGGGTGTCTGGACACCGGTTGGATGCGGGGACACCGGATTGGCCTTAACGATGGCCCGATAAGCCGATTCATCTAAGTAAGAATTGCCGGAGTGCTCCGTAAAACGGATGTCGGTGATTTCACCGTTCGGCATAACCTTAAACACCAGGCTGACCTGCAAGGCCTTGCCCTCTCCGGCCAGTTGCTGGGAAAAGGCCCAGTTTCTCTCTACCTGATAGGCGACTTCCACTTTGTAAATGTCAATAATTTCCAGTCGGCGCAGCCCGCCGGTTCCAGAAGCGCCAGGGACGCCACCTCCTCCCGCTCCGGCGGCGGTCTGGCCGGGCGAAGGGCTTGCCGCCCGGCTTGCCTCGGTTTGCTCAACTTCCTTTTTTAATCGATCAAGCGCCTGGCTGACGGAATCCGTTTCTGACTTCTCGACCTTCTTTTTTACCCGGGTTAAGGCATGATCGATCATTTTCTGGCGGTTCTGGGTCTTTTTCTTTAAAGACTGTTTGGGTTTAATTTCCTGGGGCTTGGGCGTTAGTGAAACCGTCTTCGGTGGTGTTTTTATCGCCGGCAACGCCTTGGGCGGCGGCATGACAGCGACCTCTTCAATTGGCGCTGCTTTAGCTACTTTTTTGGGTTCGGGCGCAGGCTTGGCTGCAGGTTTGGCCACTGCCGCCGGCACGGGTCCCGCCGGCGCCGGTCCCGGCAACGAGACCAGGCTGACATTGATTGATCCCGGCGAAAACCTTGGTTTGGGAACAGAGGACGGCCAGAATATCACCGAGCCAAAGAGAATCAAATGCAGGGTCAGCGATATCCCAAAATACAGCACGATGGTACGGGATCCGACCCCCGTGCCCATCGGATAGGCCTGTGCGTATATTTTTCTTTTCATGAGCCTTTGGATTTTTTTGCGTCGTCAATTTTTTCCATGATCGCCGGCTCGGTGATCATGCCCAAATTTTCAACCCCGGCCCCTTTTATTTCCGCCATGACCTGCACAACGATCCCGTAGGGAATCGACTTGTCGGCTTTGAGGTAGACCTCACGATCGCTGCGCCCCTGGAGTATTTTTATCAATTTAGCACCCAGGGATTCCACCGTAACCTGATAATCATTGATGAAGACCTGATGGTCCTTGTTGATGGTGAGGATCAGATGCTCTTTTTCGGACTCCAGGGGTTTGGCGGTTGCCTCGGGCAAATCGACGTTCAAACCCTGAACCATCATCGGTGCGGTCACCATGAAGATAATCAGCAAAACCAGCATGACGTCGACAAACGGCGTCACGTTAATCTCGGACATGAATTCTTTGTTATTGCCGCCGGAGGTCATTGCTGCCTCCTTTCGATCCGCAATATATCCCGCTCGATGATGTTGAGAAAATCGGCGGAGAAACTATGCAGCTCCGTCTCAACAATTCGAATCCTGTTCATGAAATAATTAAAGGCGATAACGGCCGGAATGGCCGCGGCCAGACCTGCTGCGGTGGCCACAAGCGCCTCTGAGATACCGGGGGCCACCACCGCGAGGCTTGCCGAGCCCCTTTGCCCGATGCCGCTGAATGAATTCATAATTCCCCATACGGTTCCGAATAAACCAATAAACGGCGCTGTGTTGCCGGTGGTCGCCAGAAATGGAACCATTTGCGTCATGCGCGTCATTTCGGTATTGATCGCACGGCGCAGGGCGCGCTTGACATTATCAGTGCCGACAAATCGGGTGTTAAACGGCATGCTGTCACCGGCGGTCTGGGATGATGCTCCGCCTGGCTGGCCGCTTGATTGACTTGTTTTCTTTAACTCTACATAGCCGATGCGAAATATACGGGCCAGCGGGCTGCCGTGAAGCTGTTTAGCCT